>NZ_CAXIAK010000053.1:0-23542 GCF_964021665.1 uncultured Acidovorax sp. | reverse complement strand
TCTGTGGGGCGAAGGTTACTGCTGCGGGAGCAGGGACAACACCTTGAAAGGGATGATTCTCAGTTGCTGTCAGAAGCGTAATCGAGTGGTCACCTCACCGTTGGGGGGCTGTTTCTAGACTTCTCTTCGTGGCGCAGAAATCGCCACCTGGATGAACCATATCGGGCATCCGGCGCCACAGGAGATCATCATGAAACTCAAGTCCACCCTCATCGTCCTTTCCCTCATCACCGCTCCCGCTTTTGCTTCGGACCAATTGGTCAGCAAGACGCGCGAACAAGTGCGGGCCGAGTTGGCCCAGGCCATGCAGAGCGGTGACATGCTCGCTTCCGGCGAATCGGGCCTGACGCTCAAACAACTCAACCCCGGTGCATACCCGGCGACTGCATCCGCGCAGGCCGCAAAATCACGAGAGCAAGTGCGCGCAGAACTGGAACAAGCAATCCGCACGGGCGACATCCTTGTGGGCGGTGAATCGGGTGCCAAGCTCAATGAAGTGATGCCTGACCGTTACCCCGTAGTGGCCAACGCTTCTTCCAAGACCCGCGCCCAGGTCAAGAGTGAGTTGGCACGCGCCATCCGCGAAGGCGAAATCGTCTCCGTGGGAGAAGACGCCCGCAAACTCAATGAAATCTATCCTGACCGATATCAGGCTGCGCGCCATGCTGCCGTGGCCGCCACCTCGGGCGAAGCCAGCCAGGCCCCTCGGTTCTAAACAAGTTCTCCGAGGGGTCGGCTGCTGATCTGGAGGGGTCTTTCGAAACAGGCCCACCTCCAGTGGACTCGCCAGGCATGTCTGCGGTGTCAGAAGCAAATGTGCTCCACACCTCCTATTGCACTCTTACGCCCCCTGAGCATCAGACCTGCATGTTCATCACATCGGTATAGGCCTGGACAATGCGATTGCGGCTCTGAAGCGTAGCCTGAAACGCGATGCTCGACTTGACGCCAGCGAGCATCGTTTCTTCGAGACTGACCGTGGGATTGCCGAGTGTGACCTCGCGGCTCAGGCGACCAGACTCACTCTGCAACTGGCTTGTGGTTGAAAGCGCCTGCTTCATCGCATCCAGAAAACCGCCTCCCTGGATGCTCGGTGCTTTGGGCACAGAGTTTCCTTGCGAACTGACAGGCAATAGTGCTTCCAATGGCTTTGTCGTGACATTCATTGCGGAGCCTTCTGGGGGCGAAGGGTTTGCGAAGTGCTGCCTCGCAGAGGTCTACCAAGGCAATGCCCTATCGTAGTTATTGGCACCCGGCCTGTAGCGTTCACAACGCAAGGCTCTACCCGCCAATCCCCCCGTTCTGGATAACAGGAACTTCATCTTGCCGACATCGCCGTGGATCACCGCATCCCTGGAGCCCAAAGAGTCGAGCCCAAGCGAAGCGCGCCGTACGAAATAGCCGTGGCTCACAGCCGCTGCGAAATCTCCAGCAGTGGCTTGATGCTGGACCCAAAGCGGCTCATGGAGGCATGGTTCTGCTCCAACTGGCTGTAGGGCAAATACCGGATTCCCAGCTCCGACACCCTGGAGAAGGCGGGCCTTTGAAGTTGCTCAGCGACCTTGTCTCTACGATTGTCTGGAGCCACCAGAAACAATGCACAGTTGCCTGCAACCGGCGTGCCCAGGGCCAGATCGAGCATGCGCACAATCCCCGAGTAGATGGACGTGGTGTGTTCGACTTCGAATGCGGCGGCGAATTGCGAGGTCTGGGGATCAACCCATACGACATCGATCAGTCGCACAGACTCCAAACCTCGGTCCAGGCTGGCGGGCAGCTGCGCGAGGCATCCGTCTCCTAGCAGCCCCCCTCCATAGGCGCGGCCCCGGTCGTTGGACGCGATCCAGACCTCAAACCCGAGGGCCTTGCCCAGGTCGCGCAGCGAAGCCTGGACACCCGTGTGGGTCGCATCGCTTTCTGTCTCCTGGGACAGTTCCCGTTGCAATGCGGAGGATTCCTGGCGCACACGTTCCAGGTCTTCTTGCCATAGAGCTGTCGCCGCCGCATCCATGGCTGGTGGCGGCGCTGCATATCGGCCACTGCCAATGTCAAACATGAGTCCCGCGATTGCACCCAGATCATTCGACAGCTTCAGCCGGTACTGCGCGTTCAGGCGCAGCAGGCCTTCACGCATTGAGAGATAGTGATCCCAGCGTCCGAGCTTCACGCGCCCTCCTGTCACCGCGTTGAAACCATTGACGATTGCCGTGTTGAAGGGAGAGACCAGCGTTGGGTGGATGAAGTACAGCAAGTTGGCGACCGCTGGGCCCAAGCCTTTGATGCCAATTGCATCAATGCGCTGTATGGCGGCCACCACGTCTTCCGCGCAGTCGCAGTGATCACAAGTGTGAAGAAGGTCTGCGAAGGCAAGCTGATTACCCGTGTTCTCGTAGATGTCCGGAATCCGCAGCTTGGGTTTCCAGAGGAAAGCGTGGTCCGCTCCCTTGAAAATCTGGCGCTGCTCTGCCACGGAACCAACGATCGTCTCCAGCGAGGAGCCTCGGTAGGCGTTGCCAAATGTTCCGCCTCGGATGTCCTGCACCACCTGCGCAATGCCTCGGCGAATGGATCGGAAGTTCTTGATCCGCTGATCCCACAAGAACCAGGTGTTGTAGGTGCTGCTCGGGTCTGCCTTCCAGCAGTCTATGAGAGTTTCCAAAGGGTCATGCATCTGTCGTGAGGTGCTTGCCAATGCTCTGTGCACTGGGGAAATACATCGAAAAACAAGTCCTGCCATCCGCCGAACTCACAGAAATCCGTCCCCGGTGTGCGTGAACAATCGCCTGGGTAATGGACAAGCCCAACCCCGCTCCGTCCGAGTCCAGCTGCTTGCGCGACTTGTCCGCCCTAAAGAAGCGGTCGAACAGGCGGGGGATCATCTGCGCCTCGATGGAAGGTCCAGTGTTGACGACGTCCACGGTGGTTCCGTGCAGGCCCCCTTGGATGTCTACGGCCACCTGCTCGCCTGGCGGGGTGTAGCGAATGGCGTTGGACAGGAGATTGCTCAGCGCCCGGCGCAGCATCAACCGGTCGCCAATGATCTCCGCCGCCCCGGTCAATTGCAGGCGAACCTGCTTTTCTTCGGCCAGTGCCTCGTAGAAATCAAACAGGGCCTGTGCTTCATCGTGAACAGCGATCTTCTCCGTGCTGGGAAGAATGAGACCGTGGTCAGCCTTGGCCAGGAACAACATGTCAGCCACCATGCGGGCCAGGCGCTGGTACTCCTCGGCGTTGGAGGCCAGTATGTCCTGGTACTCCTCAGAGGAGCGAGCCTGGCTGAGTGTGACCTGCGTCTGTGTCATCAGATTGTTGATCGGCGTACGCAGCTCGTGAGCCAGGTCCGAAGAAAACTCGGACAGGCGGTCGAACTCCTCCTTCAAGCGCCGGAGCATCTCGTTGAGGGTGGTCGCCAGGTCGGCCATCTCCACCGGAAACTCCTGGGTTGGCATCCGCTCGTCCAGTCGCTGTGCCGTGATGGCCATGGCGCGGGACCGCATGGCGCGAAGGGGGGCCAAGCCATTCTTTGCGGCCCACCAGCCCAGGATCCCAGCCACCAGCGTTGCCAATGCCACGTAGCTCACAAGTACCCAAATCAATTCGTACATGAAGTGCTTGTGGTGAGTAATGTCCACGGCCACCCAGACCTGCAGCGGCGGCTCTGCGGAATTTGGCAGCGTCACGGCTTCGGACATCCCCCGGTACTCACGGTCCTTGATTCGCCACGAGGCAACCCCCAAGCGGGAATGCTGGGTCAGCACGCTCAAGTCCGCAGGAAACTCAAAATCCTCCGTCGAGTACAGCGATTGGCCATTGCGAAACACGGTGACGAAAAGGCCCTCATGGCTGTGCAAAACGTCATCCAGCCGCATCTTCAGATCCTGCGGCGACTTCGATTTGCCGATGACTTCACGCGTCAGATGGATCTTGTCGCGCAGGGCATCGCGGTCAAGCTCCACAAAATGCCGGTCGATGGAAATCGCCACAAGAGTCCCCAGGCCGATCAGCACCAAGGCGGACGCCAAAGTAAAAAAGACAGTCAGCCGTGTCGTGAGCGAGTACCGGACTTTCACGTACTCTCCTGGGGCGCTTCAAGCACATACCCCATGCCTCGCACCGTCTGGATCAGCTTGGCGTCATAGGCATCATCGATCTTGGCCCTCAGCCTGCGCATCGCCACCTCGATCACGTTGGAATCGCTGTCGAAATTCATATCCCACACCTGCGACGCAATCAGAGTGCGCGGCAGAACTTCCCCTTGGCGGCGCATGAGCAGCTCCAGGAGTCCAAATTCCTTGGCCGTGAGGTCAATGCGTTTGCCAGATCTGTTGACTCGCCGCCGCAAGAGGTCCAGTTCGAGATCGGCCACCTGAAGGATCGTCACCTCGGTACCATTACGACCGCGCCTGAGAATGGTGCGCACTCGCGCCAGCAACTCGGCGAATGAAAACGGTTTGACCAAGTAGTCGTCCGCCCCCAGTTCCAATCCTTTGATCCGGTCTTGCACCTGATCCTTGGCCGTGAGAAACAGTACAGGCATCTCCAGGCCCCGGCGACGCAGACTGGTGAGAACCTGCCAGCCGTCCATCCCCGGAAGCATCACATCCAGAATCACCAGGTCGTAGTCACCTTCCTGGGCCAGATGCAAGCCATCGACTCCGTTGTGAACCAGATCGGCGTTGAACCCTGCCTCACGCAAGCCTTGGCGCAGGTATTCGCCGGTTTTGATTTCATCCTCGACGAGCAATATCTTCACGGGATCTCCTTGTCTGCGAATGACGGCAAGTGTGCCTGCAGATCGCGGGCTTTCTTGAACATGACAAAGATGTAATGAAGCCGTTATGTCATCGGAAGCTGTTGGCTCACATAATGCGTTGCATCAAGAACGCATGGTGAACCTATGAAAATTTCCTGGCTTTCACGACATATATCAACCCCCTGGCTGGCCGCCGCGCTAATAGCGCCGTCCCTGGCTCTGGCTCAGATGCCAGAGGGCGAATCCGCCAAGGTGGACTATCAGCTTTCGTACCGATCAGCCCTCTCGGGCTACGAAGCCTACAAAGAGCAATCCGTCCAGCCCTGGAAAGCGGCCAATGACAAGGTGGGCGAGATCGGAGGCTGGCGCACCTATGCCAAGGAAATTCGCCAGACGGCACCCACAACCGGCCAGGACCAACCCGCACAGGGCCATGATGCACACCACGGGGGCAAACAATGAACCGCCCCTTGCGCATGCCCCGCGCCAAACTCGTGATCGCCGTGGCCGCAGTGGCGGTGTTGTCTGGCTGCGCCAGTGTGAATCTGGAGCAAAACATCTCCAGCGCCAACGCAGCCGCAAGCGGTTTTACCGACGGCCAGCTCACCTTGGCCCGGGACCAGAGCGAGCGTGACGCCTTGCGCCAGCGCGCTTCGGATTTGCTTGCCGACCCGCTCAGCCAAAACAATGCCGTGCAACTCGCACTGGTCAATAGTCCCTCTATGCAGGCCATCGTCGCCCAAAACTGGGCAGACGCTTCTACGGCGGCCCAGTCCGGCCGCATCGCCAACCCCATCCTGACCCTGGAGCGCGTTCGCCTGGGCAGCGAGACGGAGATCGGCCGCCTGCTGTCCTTCGGGCTGCTGGACCTGCTGACCTTGCCGACACGCAAAGGCATCGCTGAGCAGCGCATCAAGCAGACCCAGTTGCGCCTTAGCAGCGACGTAGTGGACCAAGTCACGCAGGTACGTCAGGCCTGGGTACGCGCTGTCGCCGCACAACAAACGCTGACTTACACCCAACAGGTTGTCGCTAGCGCCCAAGCAAGTGCCGAACTGGCCAAGCGCATGCAGGCGGTGGGCAATTTCAACAAGCTTGACCGTGTGCGCCAGCAAGCGTTCTATGCCGATACGGCGACCCAGCTGGCCAGTGCCCAGCACCAGGTGACGGCAGCCCGTGAGGAGCTGGTGCGGCTGCTGGGCCTGGACGATAGCCAAGCCAAGCAGCTCAAGCTGCCTGAGCGCCTGCCCACACTGCCCAAGGAGCCGCTGTCCCCATCGGACGCTGGCCGTCAGGCATCCAAGGGGCGACTGGATCTGCAGATCGCGAAGGCCGACTACGACGCAGCCGCACGCGCGCAAGGCTGGAACACGATCACGACCTTCACGGACATCGAGCTGGGCGTGCGGCGCGACTCGGTCTTTGATGCCGCTGAGAACACCCACTCCACGCGGCGCGGCTTCGAGATCAGCTTGCAGTTACCCATCTTCGATTGGGGTGGAATGCGGCGCGACGCCATGAATGCGCAGACCCTGGCTGCGGCCAACCGCCTGGAAGCAACCGCACGCGCGGCGGGTTCGAACCTTCGGGAGAGCTACTCCGCGTACCGCACTGCATATGACATCGCGCGTCACCACCGCGACGAGGTGATTCCCCTGCGAAAAACCATCTCCGAAGAAAACCAGCTTCGCTACAACGGGATGCTGATCAGCGTTTTCGAGTTGCTTGCCGACTCCCGCGACCAGGTGAACTCGGTGATGGCGGCCCTGAACGCCGAACAGCAGTTCTGGCTGGCGGACGCCGCCCTTCAGGCCTCTCTCATCGGCAAGCCCACCAGCGCTGGCGTCTCGGGCGGTGGCGCAGCCGCTGCCGAAGCCGGTGCAGGCCACTGATCCCCTCAAGGAAACCAACATGAATTCAAGAAGAGATTTTTTCCGGTTTGCTGGCATTGCCGGAGGGGCCGTGGCCGCAGCGAGTGTGAGCCGCGTGGCAATGGCCGCACTGCCAGAACCCGTGTACCAGACAAGCGCAGACACCATGGCGCCGCTGGTGCCCAACTCCGGGCGCCCCTACAACCCGGTGGTCACGCTCAACGGCTGGACGCTGCCCTGGCGCATGAACCAGGGGGTCAAGGAGTTCCACCTGGTGGCAGAACCCGTTGTGCGCGAAATGGCCCCTGGCTTCAAGGCCCACCTGTGGGGATACAACGGCCAGAGTCCTGGTCCCACCATTGAAGTGGTGGAAGGCGATCGCGTTCGCATTTTTGTGACCAACAAGCTGCCTGAGCACACCAGCATCCACTGGCATGGACAGCGTTTGCCCAATGGCATGGACGGTGTGGCGGGATTGAACCAGCCCGCAATCCAGTCGGGCAAGACCTTCGTCTACGAGTTCGTGGCGCGCCGCCCGGGCACCTTCATGTACCACCCGCATGCCGATGAAATGACCCAGATGGCCATGGGCATGATGGGCTTCTGGATCACGCACCCCAAGGCCAAGCATCCGCTGATCGACGAAGTGCACCGTGATTTCTGCTTCCTGCTCAGTGCTTATGACATTGAGCCAGGGGCCGCGACGCCCAGGGTTGCAGAGATGACGAACTTCAATCTGTGGACATGGAACAGCCGCATCTTTCCTGGCATCGACTCCTTGAACGTCCGGCTCAACGACAAGGTGCGTATTCGCATCGGCAACCTCACCATGACCAACCACCCGATGCACTTGCACGGTCACGAGTTTTTGGTCACCGGCACGGATGGTGGTCCTACACCCAAGAGCACCCGTCTCTATGAAGTGACCACCGACGTGGCCGTGGGCCAGATGCGCCAGATCGAGTTCCTCGCGGACGAAGAAGGTGACTGGGCATTCCACTGCCACAAGAGCCACCACACCATGAACGCAATGGGTCACGACATTCCCACCATGATTGGCGTAGACCACCGGGGCGTGGCCAAGAAGATCAACAACCTGATTCCCGACTACATGGTCATGGGCGAACGGGGCATGGCGGACATGACCGAGATGGAGATGCCCATCCCGGACAACACCATTCCCATGATGACCGGGGAAGGCCCGTTCGGGTCGGTCGAAATGGGCGGGATGTTCAGCGTCGTCAAAGTACGCCGCGACCAGAAACCGGGCGACTACAAAAATCCGGGTTGGTACAAGAACCCAGAGGGCACGGTGGCGTACGAGTACACCGGCCCGATGGCGGAGCCTGCCCGCTTCAAGGCCGAGGGCGGCCAATCCATGCCCCGCAAAGAGAAGTCCAGTTCGGACACTGTCGTCAAGGTCAAAAAGCCGTCTTCGCACAGCGGCCACTGATCGCCTCCTTTCCTCATCCACAACCCAAGGTAACTATGAAACGCACTCTTTCCCTGATCGCCGCCTCCGCCCTGGTGGCCCTGTCCTTCAACAGCTTTGCGGGCGGTACCCACAGCGGCGGTCACGGCCATGGAAGCGAGGAGTCAGCCATCGGCGAACCAGGCAAAGCCTCCAAAGTCAGTCGCACAATCAACGTGGACATGGCTGACACCATGCGCTTCACGCCCGCCGCGATCTCCGTCAAGCAGGGCGAAACGGTCAAGTTCGTGATCAAGAACAGTGGCCAGGTCAAGCATGAGTTCAGCCTGGGCACCGATGCCGAACTCAAGGAGCACTACGAGACGATGAAGAAGTTCCCGGACATGGAGCATGACGAGCCCAGCAAGGTGTCGCTGGCCCCCGGCAAGCAAGGCGAAATCATCTGGCAGTTCACCAAGGCTGGCGAAGTGAAGTTCGCCTGCCTGTACCCAGGCCACTACGACGCAGGCATGAAGGGCCAGGTCACGGTGGTCAAGAAGTAATCGGGGAATCCCTGCACGCAATTGAACAAGGAGCTCGTATGAAAAACGCAAACACTTTATTGATCGGCGCTATGTTGTCGCTGGTCACTCTCATGCCGCTGTCGGCCGTGGCGCAGGCCGCTGGAGACGCCGGAAAAGCCGCATCCACGACCGCAGCCTCCATGACCGATGGAGAGGTGCGCAAGATCGACAAGGACGCCGGCAAGATCACCATCAAGCATGGCGACATCAAGCACTTGGAGATGCCGGGGATGACCATGGTGTTTGCTGCCAAGGACAAGGCCCTGCTCGACAAGACGCAGGTCGGCGACAAGATCCGTTTCATGGTGATCAACGAGGGCGGAAAGATGGTTGTCACCGCCATCGAGCCTGCCAAGTAAGCAAACCGTGTCTCGCCGCGCCCTCAAGAAGGGGCGCTCTGCGGTTCGCGCCGCAACCCACCAAGGAAAAATCATGAAAACTCTCCTTACTGCTATCGCCCTGGCGGCAGCATCGTCCGCGTTCGCCGCTGGCGACACCCAAGAGGCCACGCCCTACACCAACTCCAAGGCGCAAGCGCATGGCGAGTAACACAAAAAGGCCCGTCCTGCGACCGGTGTGAAGCGGACCAAGGATGGCAGTACGGCGCGGGGTGAAGGCTCTGGCATCGCCGACACCAGCAAGGCCGAAGCCCGTGGTCAGGAAAAGGCCAATGCGCGTGAAGCCATGCCGCACAAGGAAGCCACTCCGGGCTCCACGCCTAAGTAATGCAAACGGGTGGGCCGCAATCGTGGTGCAAGGTGATGGCTTCGCAAGCCCCCCTCAGGGCCTAGTTCAGTGCCCGCTCCGATGTACGTGGACTCCGCGCATCCACGTCATAAGGTCTAGTTGGCTGTTCGTCGGCGTGTCGGTCACACCAGAGTGCGCTCTGGAAACCTTGGCTCCGCGCCGAGTCGGCTTGACGAAACTTGCGTTGTGGTTGGGCTTCGAGGGACTGTCCGCCGCCAGGTTGTCAAGAATTGCGCAGTTCGAGTGGTCGTCGCCAGCGCACACAGAAACCAACTGCTCCAAGGCTGATTTCATCTCGATAATCTCCCGCAGCTTCTCCTCCAGATCCGCCAGATGGCGCTCCGCAATCGCCTTTACCTGCCGACTGGTGCGGTGCGTGTCACCCCATTGGCCGATCAACTCCGCAATCTGGGGCATGGAGAACCCGAGGCGGCGCGACTGGCGGATGAAACGCAGTACCGAAACTTCGCGCTCACCGTATTTTCGATAGCCAGACTCACTGCGCTCAGCTTCTGGCAACAAACCTGTTTGCTCGTAGTGGCGGATCATCTTGGCCGATACACCTGCCGCTTTGGCCGCTTCGCCGATGTTCATGAGTGTGGTCATGGATGCTCCTGTGCAATGGAATAACACGGTAGCAAGGACTTTGGCCCTTACCACCGTGTCAATGTCAAGCGCTCCGAATACTACGTTTTGTAAAGCCTAGATCAGGCGGGCGGATATCCAGCCTCGGTCAGCGCCTCGACCAGTGTCTTGCGATCTTCCGCGCTTTGCACAGTGACCATGCGTTTGGACATGTCCACCTGCACTTTACATTCAGGGTCTGTCATCTGAAGCGTCTGGCTCACCATCCCAGCACAGTGTCCGCAGGTCATGTCGGGGAGTTGGAATTCATGCATTTTTCGCCTCTTGGAAAAAGTTAAGAGGCTTTCAGTCTCCGGTTTGCCACTGGGGCAAGGTCAAGTGGCCAGATAGATATCCAAACAAGGAGCGGCGGCTCGCTTGCGTCTCCCATCGTGTCAACCCTGAAAGTTCGAACTCTGCCGGCTAACGCCGGAGTTGAACACCACATGGAGATTACTATGAACACCTCTGCCCATGAAGCGGGGCCGTCCGCCTCACTATCTATCGCACTCCTGAATCTTCCGATACTTGGCATGACCTGCGGCTCTTGCGTTGGACGGGTTGAAAAGGCCCTCAAAGCCGTCCCTGGGGTCCGTGAGGTGACCGTGAATATTGCTACTGAGCGCGCCTCCGTGGTTGCCGCCTCCACGGTGCCGGTCCCGGCCTTGGCTGCGGCTGTCGAAAAGGCTGGATACGCAATAGCGGAAGAGTCCGTGGAGCTTTTGATCGGTGGGATGACCTGCGCGTCGTGCGTGGGACGTGTCGAAAAAGCGCTGAAGGGTGTACCAGGCGTCAAGCATGCGGAAGTCAATCTAGCCACGGAGCGTGCGCAGGTTCGTTTCGATGCAGGATTGCCTCCCGAACGCCTGGTAGCCGCCGTTGTAAAGGCGGGCTATGAGGCGCAGGTGGCGGATACGAACACTCCCACTGAACACGACAAGCAGTCGGCGCCCTGGTGGCCTGTCGCTCTAGCCGCTGGTCTGTCCTTCCCCCTGGTATTGCCCATGCTTGGCATGCTGTTCGGTCAAGACTGGACACTCAACGGCTGGATTCAACTGGCCCTGGCCACGCCTGTGCAGTTCTGGCTGGGCGCGAGGTTCTACCGCGCTGGCTGGAAGGCTCTTCGTGCAGGCGCAGGCAACATGGATCTGCTGGTCGCATTGGGTACGTCGGCCGGGTTCGGCTTGAGCCTGTACCTGCTGGTCAAGCACGCTGAGCACGGCACACCCCACCTGTACTTTGAAGCCTCCTCTGTCATTGTCACGCTAGTGCTCCTCGGGAAGTGGCTGGAAGCCCGAGCCAAGCGACAAACCACCGAAGCGATCCGGGCGCTGCATGCGCTGCGCCCAGAAATTGCACGTGTGCGCACTGATGCCGGTGACATTGATCTACCACTCTCACGCGTGAAAGTAGGTGATACGGTGGTTGTCCGCCCAGGGGAGAGAGTCCCGGTAGACGGCTCGGTGATCGAAGGCGCAAGCCAGGTGGATGAGTCATTGATCACCGGGGAGAGCCTGCCTGTGGCGAAGCACGTCGGTGACAAGGTGACGGGAGGCTCCGTGAACGCGGAGGGCTTGTTGTTGGTACGGACGACTGCGATAGGCGCAGAGTCAACTCTGTCGCGCATCGTGCGGATGGTTGAGTCGGCGCAGGCGAAGAAGGCTCCCATCCAGCGGATTGTGGATGAAGTGAGTGCGGTCTTTGTGCCCGTGGTGCTCGGCCTTGCTGCCATCACACTGATGGGCTGGGGCTTTGCCACTGGCAACTGGGAACAGGCGATCCTCAATGCTGTCGCGGTACTTGTCATTGCGTGCCCTTGTGCGCTGGGTTTGGCTACTCCCACCGCGATCATGGCGGGCACCGGCGTTGCAGCACGCCACGGTATTCTGATCAAGGATGCAGAAGCACTGGAGGTTGCCCACCACATCGACACCGTGGCGTTCGACAAGACCGGCACCCTGACCGAGGGGAAGCCCACTTTGACGGCTGCGATGCCTGCCGAAGGCCTCCAGGATCAGTTACTGCCGTTTGCTGCGGCCATTCAGAACGGCAGCGAGCATCCACTGGCCAAGGCCGTGATGGACGCTGCACGCACCCAGGGTGTGACCGTTCCTCGTGCCACTGAGGTCACAGCGGTAGCTGGCAGAGGCATGTCTGCTGTCATCAAAGGACGCCAGATCCGCCTCGGGAGTACACGTTACATGGAGGAGTTGGATGTCAACATGGCCAGTCTGACCGGGGCTGCAGTACAGATGCAACAAGAGGGCCGCACAGTATCCTGGTTGGCTGACGTGACCGATGCGCCAGAAGTGATGGGTTTATTGGTATTTGGAGACACAGTGAAGCCCAGCTCACAACAGGCCATTGCCCAACTGCATGCTCTGGGCATCCAGACCGTCTTGGTCACCGGGGACAACAAGGGAAGCGCAAGCGCAGTAGCCAGCGCGTTGGGCATCGATCAGGTTCGTGCTGATGTGCTGCCGGAAGGCAAGGCGGATATCGTGGCGCAGCTCAAGTCAGGTGGCAGGCACGTTGCGATGGTGGGTGACGGCATCAACGACGCGCCCGCTCTGGCTGCGGCGAATGTGGGAATTGCCATGTCCACGGGCACCGACGTGGCCATGCATGCTGCGGGGATCACGCTGATGCATGGTGACCCCGCGTTGATCGCAGATGCCATCGACATCTCTCGGCGCACGTACGCAAAGATCCGTCAGAACCTTTTGTGGGCATTCGCGTACAACGTGGTCGGGATCCCCTTGGCTGCATTTGGCCTGTTGAATCCCATGGTGGCGGGAGCAGCTATGGCCCTCAGCAGCGTGAGTGTGGTGACCAATGCGTTGCTGCTGCGTTCTTGGAAGAGGTAAGGACTAGCGCCAGATCCGACAACGGATCCTGTCAGATGTAGACCGCGTATGTCCATCGCTATCCGGTCGAACTCAAGAGGTTCTGTGAACGTGCTGATGGTGCACATCTGGTGCGTGGGGGTGAGCGTGGGTCATAGGCTCATGGGTGTGCTCGTGACCATGGCTTTCCGCCAAACGCAGCACCACTCGCGCCAGCATCACAACTCCGCCCGGCAGCATCAACAATCCCGCAGCACGCTCCCAGAATACTGCTAGGCAGAGACGCACAACTGGCCTTCAAGCATGGTGGCATGACGGCAGGCACTTTCGCGGCGCCCCCGCTGCTTTCGCGGGGGGCTGTGCGTATATTTTCTGGGCGGGATACTGGCGCCCATGGCCTTCGCAGCGCCCCCTGAAACCAAGCTAAACACGGCGCAGATCCGTTAAGCGGTGGGCGGGCACCATGTCACCGAAGGGCGCCATTGGAGCGATGACTACTTCCTGGATGTTCGCCTGAGGCGTTCAGAAAACGGCCGCACAAGCGCCGGACGCTGTAGCGCGCAGAACAATCAACGCTGCCTCTTGCGGCCCAAGGTCAACAAGGAGTCCCCAGTCTGCTTTGATGTGGTGCGCGTGGGCGACAAACTGCAGTACCGCGATGCCAGGCGCGTGGTGTATGCGGGCCCGGTCAGAAAGAGCTTGCCGCCACCTGCTCGATGACGAGTCTCATCAGCCTCTACGGCGCACGCTCCGTCATAGGCCCTTTAGGAGCCTTGGCACCAATTGAGGTTGGTCACAGTCCCATGCGTTGTAGTAAACCTCGTCGCCCACTGCGATGCCGGAGTCCGGGTCCACTTTGGCGAAGTGCCCGCGCGCTCGGGTCACTTGCCTTTGGATGAATGCAAAGCGGTCATTGGGGCGAATCTCCATTCCCTGGCAGCGAGGGCTACCTGTCTTCAAGAATTCTTCTGCGGTGACCAGTTTGGTGACCTTGCCGATTCTCCAGCCTTCGGACACAGCGTATTGGTTTTCATAGACTGGGGTGCTACAGCCTGAAAGCACCAGCAAAGCCAGCGCAGTAGCAATCGACAGCATCGAGTTTTTCATCGTCAAAGTTCCTTTGCCACAGTCTTGGGACATCTGGTCTGGTCAATGCCTGTGCTGGTGGTGAACATCCGGCGCATGGGGATGGGCGTGGGTGACCGGCTCATGGAAGTGCACATGGCTGTGGCTCCCCGTGGGCATCACGTCATGAACGTGCGAATGGTGTCCATCGTCATGACGGTGGGCGTGCTCATGCTCCATCGGCTCGTGCGTATGTTCATGCCCGTGGCTCTCGGCCAAATGCAGCAGCACCCCCGCAAGCATCAGAAGACCACCGAGCAGCATCAGCCACCCCGCAGACCGTTCACCGAAGCCGAACGCTACAGCCGCACCGATGAAAGGTGCAAAGGCGAACACGGAGCCAGTCCGCGCCGCCCCAAAAGCCCGCTGCGCCAGAAGGTAGAACCGAAGACTCAAGCCATACCCCGTGGCCCCCACGGCAAAGAGCCCTAGAGCTGCCTTCAGGGAGGGCAAAGGCTCGCCCCACGCAATGGCAAGACATGCTGTCGCAGCGGCACCGAGCAAGGCCTTCGCCATCACGACCTGGCTGGGATCGCGCTCGGCCAGTCCCCGGGACAGGGTGTTGTCCACGCCCCAGGCCACCGTCGCCAGTAGCACCGCAAGCAGACCGAGCAGCTGCGTGCCGCCCTGCAGGCCCTGGTCCATGACCAAAGCCATGCCACCGGCCAGCAAAAGAAGCATGGCAGCCCACACACGGCGGTCCATGGTCTCGCTGTACAGCCACCACGCCAGTGTGGCAGTAAACAGGGCTTCCAGAGTGAGCATGAGCGAGGCACTGGCACCACTGGTGTGTTGAAGGCCCCAGGCCAGGGCGACAGGACCCAGAGCGGCACCGAACCCCGCCATGGCGATGAGGCGCCCGGCGTCGGATCTCTGCAACCTTGCCTCGTGAGCAGCGGTCCGCAGGGACAAGGCACCCACGACAGCCGCCCCTGCATACAGCAGCGCGGCCGTTGTGAACGCGCCCAGCCCGGCACCCAAGCGTTGAACCAGCGGGGTGCTGATGCCAAACAGGGCTGCAGCCAGCAAGGCCAGCAGACCACCTTGCAGTGCAGGCAAAGACAGAGAGCCGCGCGCCATGGGTCTTATTTCACCGTGAATCTAACAGTGACGTTCTTTTTGCTGTTGGTCGTGATCAGCGCAACCACCTTTGTGCCCTTGACCAACTTCACGCCCTTGGCCTCCAGCTTGTTGCCGCCTGCAGATTTCAGGGGCGCCTCTGCCTTTTCGGTGCCGTTGAGCACGGTGATCTTGCCGCCAAACTTGGATGCGTCCGCATCCTCGTCGTGGTCCACGATGTAGATTGCCGCGCCGTCAGCGGTGGCGACCAGCTCGAATGACAGATCGGAGGCGGTTTGCACCACGCCGCCGTGAGCAGGCTCGGCTGCACCATGGGCCATTGCAGCAGGCGCACTTGTCAGGGATGCCATCACGATTGCGGTGGCTGCCATCAGTTGGGAGAAGTTCTTTTTCATGGTCATTTGGGTTTCCTTCCGTTGAGTTTGTTTCACTGGCGCGCTTCAAAAGGCAGCGCACCAAGGCCTATCAAAAAGTGGGTGAGAATTAAGCTGGAGCCTGGAGTCAGAAGGCCTCCTGGCCTATGGATTCGCTTTCGGCTTGTGCGGTGCTGCCCTCAATCAAGCGCCGGGTGGCACCTTCGCCAAAAAGCCAGAACATCACGGGCGTCAGCAGCGTGTCCAGCAAGGTCGAGCTGACGAGTCCGCCGAAGATCACGACCGCCACCGGGTGCAGGATCTCCTTGCCGGGAGCATCGGCGGCCAACAGCAGCGGCGTCAGTGCAAAGGCTGCAACCAGCGCCGTCATCAAGACCGGAGTCAACCGCTCCAGCGAGCCGCGCACGATCATGGGTTGGCCGAAGACCTCACCCTCGAACTTGCACAGGTTGATGTAGTGGCTGACCTTCAAAATCCCGTTGCGCGTGGCAATGCCCGCCAGCGTGATGAAGCCCACCATGGATGCCACCGAAAGGCTCACCCCCGCCAGCCACATCGCTGCCACGCTGCCGATGAGCGCGAGCGGGATGTTGGCCATGATGATTCCTGCCAACACCGCCGACTTGTAGCGCACATACAGAACGAGAAAAATCATTGCCAAAGACACCAGCGACAAGCCGACGATCAGTTGCATCGCTTGCTCCTGGGCCTGGAACTGGCCTTCCAGACTCAGAAAGGTCCCCGGTGGCAATGGCGTCTTTGCCATCACCGCACGAATGTCTGCAATGACGCGGCCCATGTCGGAGCCGTCCGTGTTGGCATAAACGACGATGCGCCGACGACCGTTTTCTCGGCCAATCTGGTTGGGGCCATCGGTTTCCTGGACCGTGGCGATGGCAGACACCGGTATCTGCCCCGCTGGGGTGTCGATCAGTGTTCGCGCCAGATCCTGCGGGCTGCGTTTGTCATCGGGCAGGCGCAGCACCAGTTCATAGCGGCGAAGTCCATCCACGATCTGCGCACCATGGGCCCCATCTGTCAGGGCCTGTAGGACCCGCACAACCTCCCCCGGGGACAGTCCGACCTGCGCAGCCTTGCGGTGATCCAGCCGTACCGTGATCTGGGGAATTAGCACCTGCTTTTCCACCGTCAAATCCACCAGCCCTGGAACGCCCGAGAGTCCCTGGCGCATCTGCTCAGCCAGGCCCCGCAAGGTGTCCGTGTCATCGCCGAAAATCTTGAGCGCGATCTGCGCCCGCACCCCTGACAAGAGGTGATCCAGGCGGTGGGAGATAGGCTGGCCAATGGCCACCTGGGCCGGAAGGACGGCCAAACGGGCACGGATGTCCGCCATGACGGCTTCTCGGTCGCGTGCGGATCGCCTCAGGTCCACGTCGATCTCGGCCGAATGCACGCCTTCGGCATGTTCATCCAGCTCGGCGCGTCCCGTCCGGCGCCCGACCTGGGTGACTTCAGGGACTTCAGCGATCAGCGTCTCCGCCAACGCGCCCATGCGATTGGCTTCCGCCAGCGCAGTGCCTGGGTTGAACACCATGCCCAGCACCAGCGAACCCTCATTGAAGGCAGGCAGAAAAGCGCGTGGAAAAAACGGGACGCTTGCAGCTGCTACAGCTACCGCCAGTGCAGCGACAGCCATCAGCACCTTGGCGCGAGAAAACGACCAGCTGAGCACTTGCGCATCCCGCCGCTTGAGCCATGCGACCAGGGTGCTGTCACCGTGGTCCAACCGTTTCATCCCCGGCAATAGGTAAAGGCACAGCACGGGCGTAACCGTCATTGAGACCAGCATCGATGCCAGCACCGACACGATATAGGCGATGCCCAGGGGCGTGAACAGGCGACCCTCGATGCCCGGCAGCGCAAACAGCGGCACAAACACCAGCACCACGATGGCGGTGGCGTAGACGATGCCCGAGCGGACTTCCACGCTTGCCCGACGCACGACCTCCAGCATGGACAGTGGATTGCCCTGGGCACGGTTCTGCTTCAGCCTGCGCAGGATGTTCTCCACATCCACCACCGCATCGTCTACCAGCTCGCCAATGGCAATCGCCAGGCCTCCCAGGGTCATGACGTTGATGGACTGATCCAGCAGCCGGAACACCATGGCTGTTACGGCCAGCGACAAGGGTATCGCCACGAGCGAGATCAAAGTGGTTCGCGCGGACAACAGGAAGGCGAACAACACGATGGCCACCATGATGGCGCCGTCCCGCAAGGCCTCGGTCACGTTGCCGATGGACGCCTCGATGAAGTCAGCCTGGCGAAACAACACTTTCGGAGCAGCCAACCCCACGGGCAGCCCCTGCTTAAGATCCCCCAATGCCGCTTCGATGGCGTGGGTGAGCTTGACGGTATCGGCCGCAGGCTGCTTCTGCACACTGACGATGACGGCAGGCACGCCGCTGTATCCGGCGTCGCCGCGCTTCATGGCTGCAGCGAACCGGACATTGGCCACCTGTTCCAGCAAGATGGCCCGGCCGTCCTTCCAGGCTACGGCCACGCCCTGCAGGTCTTCGACACGGCTGGTGCGGCCAATGTGGCGAATGAGAAATTCACGGCTGTTGAGGTCGATGAAGCCACCTCCCGCATTCCCTGCAAAACCTCGAAGGGCCTGCTCGATCTGCGTCAATGTCACCCCGAACTGCGCCATGCGCGCGGTATCAGGCTCCACCCGCAACTGGCGTACTTCGCCGCCGATGGGGATGACCTGAGACACCCCTGGAATCGACAGCAGTCTTGGGCGCAGCACGAAGTCCGCGTACTCACGGGCCTGCATGGGTGTCGCTGCGGCGGCCTTACCATCGCCTGCTGCCAACGGCAGTGCGATGAGCATGACTTCGCCCATGATGGAAGACACTGGCCCCATGACGGGCGTGATGCCCCCTGGGAGTTGCTCCCGCACCAGTGCCAGGCGCTCCGCAACGAGCTGGCGGTTGCGGTAGATGTCCGTCCCCCAATCGAACTCGGCATAGAGGATGGACAGGCCCACCCCTGACGTGGAGCGCACGCGCGTGACCCCCGGCATGCCGTTGAGCGCGGTCTCCAGAGGGAAGGTCACCAGTTGCTCGACTTCTTCGGGTGCCATACCTCCTGCTTCCGTCAAGACGGTGACCAGGGGTTTGTTGAGGTCAGGAAACACATCGACTGGCGTGCGCCATGCGGTGATAGCCCCGTAGACCATCAGCAGCGCCGCGACCGCCAGGACGAACAGGCGGTTGTGAAGGCTGTTCCTTACGATCCAATTGAACATTGCGTGGGCTCCGTTCAGCGGATCTGTGCGATCAGCGGTGCACCTTGCACCACCACGCGGTTGTCAGCGCCCAGGCCCTGCGTGACGACCACAGTGGCGGCGTCCAGAGACCGGTACTGTACCGGCTGGGGAATGTAGCGCTCTGCGCCGGACTTGATCCAGACCACCGGTTCGTTGGCACTGTTGCGCACGACGGCCTGCGCAGGCAGGACGTAGCCTTTGACCTGCTCGTTCAGCGAGGCCACGACGGTGACAGGCTGTCCGACCGCCAGCGGCAAAGCCTTGCCCGATTGCTCCGGGACCGCCCTGAAGGTCATTGGCAGCACGCCATCGCGCAGGCTGCGCGCAGCGCCGATCAGCTGCAACTTGACGCCAGGCACCCCCTGCAAGTGGGCTGTACCCGTGCGTGCGGGCAAGCCAGGATCTGCCGTAGTGGCCTCCACCAGCACGCGTGCAGGGTCAATCACCTCGAACAACACTTCGCGGGCCTCAACCACCTGGCCTTTGGTCGCATCAGCCCTTGCAATCACCCCGGAGACGGGGGCCAGCAAGGCCTCTCGTGCAGCCAGACTCGCGCCAATGCTTTTTTCGCGCGCGCTGAGGCTCTGCAGCTCAGCACGTGCCGCCTCGATCTCCTTGCGTGGCACCGTGCCCTCGAGGGACTGCAGCCGCTGCACACGCTGTGCAGCCAGTTCTCGGCCACTACGCAACTCTGCCAATTGGGCTTGCTGGTTTGCCAAGGCATAGGGCTCTGCGTGGTGAGCCACATAGGCCAGCACCTCCCCCTGGCGCACGGTCTGGCCAGCGGCCGGTAGCCCGCGAGGGGCCGCTTCGATGCGGCCCCCATGGATTGCCTGAACCCGACCGCTCGCATTGGGGTCCACTACCACCCGGCCCGACAACTCGATGGTGGCTGCGGCCTGGGTTTCCGGTGTCAACTGCGTGCGGATGCCCAAGCGCCGTTGGGCGAGCATCGGAACGTTGACACTACCGTCTGGCAACCGCATCAAACCGGATGCGTTGACCGCCGTGGGGGCGTCCAGATGCTCACCGTTCGGGCCATGGGCACCCGGCGCTGCAACGGCAACAGGTGGGAACATCGCCGCGATGCACGTGATGACACTCAAGCCGAAAACATGGAGCATGCTGGTTGCCTTGGTTTTTTGCGTCGATGAGTTCACAGCGCACCTCCTTTAGAGGACGTACCTGCAGCCTTTGGCGTGCGACCAAAGAACCAACCGACCGCCGCCAGGACGACCAGGGCCAGAGCCAGCCAGACCGTTCGGGAGGGCCCATGGGCGTGACCGTCGTCGTGGGAGTGGCCATGGTCATCGAGCGCGGCGCCCGCGACCTTGAGGTTGCCGTCTAGAAGATCGGAGTCATTGCCCGCCAGTACGGTGACCACCATGGGGTGGTCACCGGGCGCCGCCAGGGCCTTGAGCATGTTGGCATCGTCGATGGCGTAGTCGCCCATGTCCGCATGGAACTTGGCAGGGGCCTTGAGATTGCCCGTCTCTACTTCGACCGTGGCGTTGAGCACAGGTTCGTTGGTGGCAAAGCGGTTGATCAGGATGGACAACTCTCCGCCCTGCAGTCGGCCCACCAACTCGAAGGCTTCCGAGCGAGCCTCAAAGCTGGGTACGGTGCCGCTTTGGGCCCCAGCTTGAGCGGGGGCATCCAAGTGCTCGCCATTGGGACCGTGCGCACCTGGAGCGGCATAGCTGGGTGTTCCGGCAAGCACCAGCAAGGCCAAGCCTGTTCCCAGCAATGAGAGGCGGCAACGAGAGGGGAATAGATTCAAGAGATTCATGGAAGGATTCCGAGAGATTGCTGGAAGCGGGCGCGGGCCAAGCCCAGAGCCACTTGCTGGCGCGCGAAGCTGGTGTCGGCCTGGGTAGCTGCAGCGAGCGCGCGCAACAACTCCGGCAGCGGTGTTTCTCCAGCTTTGAAAGACCGATCAATGAGCGTGGCACGCTCCCGCAGGAGTGCCGAGCGCTGGCGCTCTGCCTCCAGTTGCTGCTCGGCCGTGTGCACCGCAGCCTGCGCCATCGCTGCGTCAGCAGCCAGCCGCTCCTCGGTTCGCTGTTTCGTGGTCAGCGCTACGTCCAGCTCACTCAGTGCGGCAGCTTGCAGCGGTTGGTTGCGGCTCGCTGTGCCCAGGGGAATGCGCACGCCGACGCCGATGCTGTTTTGAGCCGACTCACCCCGCCCGGGGGTGTCTTGTCGGATGCGCAGCAAGAGCTCTGGAGGGTCGCGCCGCGTGGCGGCCACCACGTCCAGCCGCTTGCGAGCGCGCTCAACCGTCAGTGCAGCGACACGCGCATCGGGGTGCGTTTCAACGGCGAAGTGCCCCCCGCCTGGTGAAACTGCAGCACCATCAGAAACTGGGACAGACGGGAGATCAGGCGCCAGGGCTATGCCCGTCAGGGTTGTCCATTGAGACAGGCTGGCGCTCAGACGCTGCCGTGCAGCCATCTGTGCAGATTGCGCAGCCAGCGCTTCGGATTGAGCGACAAGCGCATCCGCATGGGCCAGATCACCCGCTTTGACGCGGCGGCGTACGTCGTTGGATATCTCCTGCAGAGATCGCACCTGGGCATCCGCCAGGTCGGACTCGGCCTTTTGCGCGGCAATGCCCCAGGCGGCTTCCCGCACCAATCCCGCGAAATGCAGGCGCCCCGCTTGAACGGCAGCCTGTGACAGCTCTACGTCGGCATCCACAGCAGCGCCGCGTGCATTGCGCTGCCCCGGCAACCACAGCGGCCACGCCAGGCCGGCCTCGGCCTCTCTGCGTCCCGCCGAAGTTTGCCAGCGGTCATCCCTGTAGGAAAACTCCAGTGCTGGGGGGGCCGCCCAAAGGCTGGAGATTGCTACCCGTTCAGCAGCAGCCCGCTGTGTCTGACCTTCTGCTTCTCTCGCCTGCGTGGTGCGCTGCCATGCAGACTCGACAGCTTGTGCCAGTGTGGGAGCCACGGGCGATGCCGTGGCTGAAAGTGATGGGGCGGTATTGGACTGCGCAACCGCAGCGCCACCGAGGACGCAGCTCAAAGCACAGCCTGCGGCACAACGCACCGCAAGCCTGGAAATAACAAAACGCACGTGATTCCTGACCGATCAAAGGCGGCTAACCAGGATCGTTGACGCATCAGCGCCTGATCAAAGCAGTACCGCACCGATGAACAACCCCGCTTTCGTGTGGAAAGCGCGGCGCTAAGGGTGGATCAGGAAATCAGTCGGGGAGGTCGTCGTAAACCGTCCAGATGAGGGGACGGGCTGACGGATTCGGCGGTCACGGCCGGTGGGGGCGAGCGGTCGAGAAGAAGCGACAGCTGGGGGAAGTGGAAAAGTGCTGCGGTCCCTGGGCCTGCCTCCGCCAGCATGTGCTGGATGGACTCCTGGGAATCGTCTTGGTACGCCACACCGTGTTCATCATGGTGGTGGGCGGAGCCTTCCAGATGCATTTCTGCATGCGCAGCCTGGAAAGCTCCCTCGTGGTCGAAAACGACCAACTGACGGGCCGTTGCAAAGGCCTGACAGAAGAAGGAGAGCAGCAGGATGACTGCGAGCAGCCGGCGCATGTATTAAAGAGCTTGCAGGTAAAACTAGCACGCGATCATAGCGACACCGAGTGGATGTGAACTGAAACCCACATGAAACGCGGGCCTTGCTCCCGGACTTTGACCACTAACATCAGCACCTGTGATGAGGACCAATTCAAGAATGATCAGGAGGGACACGGTATGGATACAGATACGAGCGAGGACGCTGGAGGTCCTGCAATTCTGAGTGGTAACGAAGTCATGGAGGCTCAATTCAAGGTTCACGACGCGACTGAAAAAGGTGAGCCGGCTAAGAAGCTGTACCTCAAGACGTTCGAGCTGATTGACCGAGACATTCTTCTTTGGCAAGAGCGCCCTGAATCTGAATGGCCCTTGTTGGCAACGATCCTTCCAAACAGCATCGTCATGTATCCAATACATGCGAACCCGCACACAAAACGCTATCTCACACCGAAACACGGCCGTTTCAAGACCGTGATTTACGAAGATGACGCGGATGGCACGTTGCCAAACGATCCACAAGACGTGGCGGCGCACGTGGCGTTGAGACTGGCATCCAACATTTTTGATCAACCCGGTGAAGGGCTTGGCCTCATCAAGGATCTTGATTCGGTTTGGCAGGCGTTGTCGTTGATACCGCAGGCTGACGTCCTTGTGATCGGCAAAAAGATCCGACTACGCTTGGACGGACGGTGTTCATCGACCAGAACAAAGTGGATAGCCTGCGCAGGGCCTTCAACCGGACTAAAACTAGGGGACGGCAACTCATTCAGCATTCCAAGCACAGCTTGGTACATGACCAGGTGCTCGCAGAGATCGCCCCTGACAGGTTCCAGCGGATTGAGCGCAAAGCACCGCCATTGGTGCAGGTACGAAGAGAGAACGCAGTTCAGACCGCGTATCGCGAGCGCGCGGAGCGGCGCGCTAGCATTCAATCCGTACAAAAGCAGGTCGATGTGCTGGCTGCCGAGGCGCCTTCTGAGTTACTGAGACTGCACGCGGAAATCGAAAGAGCTACGCTGACCGCCATGATTGGGCAGTACCGGGAAATGCTCAACAAGAGCCTCAAGGACGCACAGTGGCAACGCTTCTTTGAGAAACACAAGTTTGTCCTGAGCCTGGCTTTCGCTCGGCCCGTCGAGCTGTCTCACACCCAGTTTCACGCCCAAGGATCTACGCTTGCGGGAACGGGAGCACAGATTGGTGCATTTATGTCCAGACATTGGTTCTTCACCGGTGCATCCAGCGGCATCGGTCGCCATCTTGCCGAAATCATCCTGGCTTCGGGGGATG
>NZ_CAXIAK010000052.1:0-23586 GCF_964021665.1 uncultured Acidovorax sp. | reverse complement strand
CAATGCCGCTCAGTTAAGTCTGAGCGGCATTTTTTTGACGGGATACTGGGTCTTGGTCATACGAACCTCACGCGGATACCGCCTGTGGGATCTGCGAGGCGGCAGCACGAAGCGGCGGATGTTCTTTCTCATGGCCGCAAGCTTGGCCGGGATGGCCCCAGGGGTGTGTGATCCTGAACTCCACAGCCACTCATCCACGATGTAGCGCAGCGCCGTGATGAAGCTGATGCGACAGGGCTGCACTTTGGCCTCGTCTGCGATGCGCGTGATCTCCAAGCGGATCAGGTTGTACATCAACAAGGTTGCCCACAGCTCTTGCTTGACCCCATCGGGTTGCTGGCTGCGCAACGTCATCGCCTGGCCCAGCATGTCCGTCTTCATCTCTCCATAGGCCAGCTCAATCTCCCAGCGTTCGTGGTACAGCGCGAACACCTCCTCGGCCTTGTAGCGTGCCGGATCCATCAGGGACGTGAACAAGGTTCTGGGTTTGCCATCGAGTTCACGGGTGATGGCGCGCACCTCCCACGTGAGCGGCAAGCCGGGGTCTTTCTTGCGCGCCTGGGGCGAGACCTTCATGCGCAGCCTCACATCGCCCGGGCCGTGTGTTTGCATCACTTCACCTTTGAGCCCTGCGCGCGCGGGGATCAGCCACTGGCGTCCCTGGCGATGCTGCAGCGGCCACAACAGGCCCGCTGAGTAAAAGCCTTTGTCCACGATCACCAGCGAGTCAGGCGGCAACTTCGGCCACAAGCGTTCAGCCAATGCGTACTCACTGGTGTCGTAGGCATCCAGGCTGGCATCTACCAATAAACGAGCTCTGGCATCGAGCAAGCAGGCCATGCGCACCAGGGGGAAGGGACTTTGGTGGTCTGCGTGGTTGCGCTGGCAACCAAAGTGCTGGCGGTTGTCTTGTGTGTCGGGGGTACGCCAGACCACGCCATCCAATGCGTACAGCGCCAAGCCTTGCCAGCGGTGGCGAGCGGCCTGCTGGTGCGCCCAATGGGCAGCAGTGTGGCGAAACAGCCATTGCAGGGGCTCACTGCCCAGCCGTTGGCGCGCCTGGCTCAGCGCGCTGGAGCTGATGGGTTCATTGTGCTGCCCAGGCAGTGCCAGCTCCAGTACCTCGGCCACGTTCACGATGGAGCGGTCTCTAAGCAAGGCCACACCCAATACCAGCCAAAGTGCCTGCTCCATGGGCAGTCGCCGCTTGCGCAGCGTGGCTACACCCGTCATCTGCAAGGCCTGTTCAATCCACTGCTGGGGTATGTTGCTTTGAACGACACCCCATTGTTCGGGGCTCGCAAACTCATGGGTATCGTTCAGGTACTCTTGCAGCAGCATTGGCTATCGCTTGACCTCTATGGCCAAAGCTCAATTGATCAAGCCTGCACTGTACAAACAACAAAGACCCCGAAGGGCCTTTGCTTAACTTACTGGCATTGCCCTTCGGGGCCGTTTTTTGTTGGGCGTTGTCACCAAATCGTCATGAATTCGTCACTATGCTAAAGGCCATAACAACAAAAAGGAGGAGCCATGGCAGAAGGAAGAACGGCAGTGGGGCGGGGCGTGTTGCTGGTGTTTTGTGCCGTGTTTGCGGTCCTCTTCACGGCCGTGGGTTACTGGGCCGGGCTGCGTCCCCTGGCCTCTACCTTGCAGGCTGCGTTGTCAGTCCAGTCCTGGCAGCCTGTGCCAGCGCAGGTGCTGGACGCCCAGATTCGCAAACATGCGGGCAGTGAGGGAGGCACCGCCTACCAGGTGCTGGTGCGCTATCGCTACGAAATCGCTGGCAAATCCTACGAAAGTCAGCGCGTGGGGTTGGCCCCCCAAGCGGGTGCCGACAACGTGGGTGATTGGCAGGAGCGATGGTTTCAGACGCTGCACCAGGCGCAGCAACAAGGGCGCCCCATCACGGTCTGGGTCAACCCCGCGCAGCCCTCTCAAGCCCTGGTAGACCCGTCCATCCGCTGGCGGTTGCAAATCTTTCGCTTGCCGTTCGCACTGGTCTTTGCCGGGGTGGGCTTGGCCGCTGGCTGGATGCTGTGGCGGCTGCTGTCGGGCCGCGACGCGAAGGCGCCAGAAGATTCACCGCCCAACCCGCTGACCAACAGCCATTGGGGTCTGTGGGCCTTCACGCTGTTCTGGTGCGGTATTTCTTTTCCCATGGCGGCGCTGTTCTGGAGCGACGCTCGCGCACCCTGGTGGGTCAAGGCGCTTTTGGGAGGTTTTGTGGCCATTGGCGCGGGCATGGTCTGGGCTGCTGTTCATCAAACCCGCAAAGTCTGGCGCTACCGTGGTCTGGCCATGACGGCACTGCCGTCACGGCCCAGGGCTGGGCAGCCCGTTGAAGTGACGCTGGTGCTGCCGCCCCGCGCGGCGCAGCACCCGGCTGCTGACCAATTCCAGCTGCGTGTGGCGCAATACCGGGTGGACGAAGCCAGTTCAGGCTCACCCGAGCGGCGCGTGCAGACCCTGGAGGCTGGCACGCGCCGCCTGGCACTGGGCGATGGACATCTGCGCCTGGTGGCCCGGTTTTCCCTGCCAGACGATGCTCCTACCCATGGTGCCCAGCGCAGTGGCGAGCGCGTGGACTGGCGGTTGGAGCTGCTGGGGGCCGAGGGAAGTCTGGAGCTGGCTTATGACTTGCCCGTTCAAGCATCCACCGCGATAGGGGCACGGTTGGAGGTGGATCCGTACGCTCCTTCGGCAGCTTGGCAGGAGGAAATTCCTATTGGACCGGTTGACGCGGGGGAAGAGGGCGGCGCGGCTTCACCGGGCGCATCACGGCTGCCTGTCAATGTTCAGGTGCGCGAAGGGGCCGGTGGATGGAGTCTGCAGTTTGGGCAAACGCCTTGGCGCTGGTCTGCCGTGGTGGCTGCTGCCGCATTGGTGGGCGATGGGTGGATCCATGCCCGCCTGCAGCCCGGCGCGCTCGTGCTACCACAGAGCCTGTGGGGCATGTTGGCCTGGCTGGTGTTGCTGGGGTGGCTGCTGCACGCTGCAACCCGGCGCTGGACTTTGAGCGTGCTGGACGATGGTCTGCTGGTGGCAAGAGGGTCGTGGCTCTGGTCGCGACGGGTTCAGTTGCCCGGTGCTGCCAGCCAGTCACTGGTCTACAAACTGTTTTTTACGAATGGCGCTGGCGCCACGAAGCGAGACTACTACGCCGTTCATGCCAAAAATGCACAGGGTGAGTTGACCAGGCTCACCCCTGGTGTGCATGGCACGGGCACTGCGCGTGCCATAGGTCAAGCGATCGCGCGTGCTTGGAAGGACCGTCAAGGCCGCTTCACGCCAGGGTTGCAGCGGGCGGTGGCAACGGAGTATTCCCGGCCTGCGTGGGGCAGCTTGTTGGTCGCAGCGCTGGCGTGCGCATGGGTGATGGATGCCCGGGTCTTGGCCTGGAACCCCGCCCGGCACCAGCAGGCTGCCCGTGCTCCACAGGTGGAACGCATCTGGGCCCCCGCAGATGCCCAGCTCATCGACGCCCAGAACGCAGGAAATGCACAAGCCCTGGCGCAGGCGCTGCAGCAGGGCGCCAACCCCAATTTGCTGGCCGACAGTGGTTCTTCCATGCTCATGCTCGCGGCCCATCGCGGGCAGCAGGAGCATGTGGAACTGTTGCTCCAGGCAGGGGCGCAGGTGGATTTTCGACAGATGCAAAAAGACAGTGAGCGGGGCGACACCGCCTTGCTGCGGGCCTTCTATGGCGGCCACCTTGGCGTGGCGCAACGGCTGGTGCAGGCGGGTGCCAGCTTGCAGGCCCGCAACCGCTGGGACTGGGGCCCCGTGCACATGGCCGCGCAAAGCGGCTGTGTGCCTTGCCTGGCGTGGCTGCAAGGGCAGGGCCAGTCACTGGTGGAGCCTGCCCCGGCAAGCCGTGGCGAGACACCGGCCATGCTGGCGGCGGCCAAAGGGCGCCTGGCCGCTTTGGAGTGGTTGCAAGCGCAAGGCGTGGATTTGTGGAGCCGCGACGCGCACGGCAAAACGGCGCTGGACTGTGCCCAGTTTGGCAAACGGGCAGATGCGGTGCGCTGGCTGCAAGAGCGCCAGCCAGTGGCGCCTTGAGGTGCAGGTTTGATCATATGCTATAAAAAATATAGCTGCTTGCGCTTGTCTGACAAGCGCTGGAGGTCGTTTTGTCTTGAAATCGCGGCCCACCTGGGTGGCTTGTGGTGGCAAGCCCCAGGCGCCACTCTCTCGTTCAATCCTGTGGCCTGAAGCCAATCTCCAGTGAGGAAGGTACACGCCCATCCACATCGCGTGGCAAGGTTTCCGTCTTTTCCAGGGCGCGCAACACGGCGTCGTCCCATGCCTTGTTGCCACTGGACTGGATTAGCTTTTTGCCGACGATGGTCCCGTCGGGCGCCGCACGCACTTCCACCACGGCCCGGGGGTTGCCCGAAATAGCATCGGGGTACACGATGTTGGGCTTGACCTTGGCTGCCACCTTGCCGCCGTAGCTGCCTGAGGGGCCCGAGGTAACCTTGTCTTTGCCCGTGGCATGTTCGCCGCCAGTGGCGCCCGCCAGGCCTTGCATGCGGCGCATGTTGGCGTCACGCAAGGCGGCCAGTTCCTTGGCTTCGGCATCGGCCCGGCGCTTCGCATCGGCTTCCGCCTTGCGTTTGGCCTCCGCGTCTGCGGCGGCCTTGCGCTTGGCTTCTGCTTCTTCGGCACGGCGCTTTTCTTCGGCCTGCTTCTTTTGCTCGGCGCGTTTTTGTGCTTCCTGCTTTTCCTTCAGCTCGCGCTCTTTTTCACGTTCCTTCTCGCGTTCTTTTTCTTTTTGCAGGCGCTCTTTCTTCTCGGCTTCCAACTTCTCGCGGCGCTCACGTTCGCGCTTTTCTCGCTCCTGCTGTTCGGCGCGTTCACGCTTTTCCTGCGCCAGCCGCTTTTTCTCGCGCTCGATGGCAATGTCTGCTTCGCGGGTGTCAGGCTTTTCCTGAGCCCGTGGCGCAGGTGGAGGCGGGGGCGGCACCACGGCAGCGGGTGGCGGAGGAGGCTCTGCGGGCGTGGGAGGCGCAGGCGGTGGGGGCGGGGCCACGAGGGCAGGCGCGGCCTGCTGCGGAACCGCTGACCACAGCTCGGCTTCCACTGCGGGCTGGTCGGTCGTCGTGGTCCAGTTCACACCCATGGTCAGCGCCGCGATCAAGGCGGCGTGCACCACAACGGCCAGCGACACCGCGCGCAGGCGGCCGGGCGGCGAGGGGGGAGAGAACTGGTCGCGTTCGTCGTGAGCGTGCATGGATGGCCTGGTGACGCTGCGGTATCAGCCGCCTTGCTTGACGGAAAGGCCCACGCGCTGCACGCCGGCTTTTTGCAGGGCATCCATGGCTTTGACCACGGCTTCGTATTGCACGCCCTTGTCCGCGCTGATGATGACGGCGGTGTCCTTGCTCTGGTCTTTTTGCCAGCGCAGGGCGGCATCGCCCACTTCGCGCTGGGTGACGGTGCGCGTGGCGTCAGGCGTCTTGAGCTGCAGCGACCCGTCCTTGTTCACGATCACCTGCGCCACCACCTTGGGCACATTTTTGCCTTTGCCCACGCTGGGCACATCGATCATGCCGGGCGTGAGCATGGGCGCTGTCACCATGAAGATGATGAGCAACACCAGCATCACGTCAATGAAGGGCACCATGTTGATTTCATTGATGGTGCGACGGCCTCGGCCGCGAGACGCCATGGCGGGCATGCGGGCTCCTTAATGGCCAGAGGCCGATTGCGAAGGCTGTGCGCCCAGGTTGCGCTGCAGAATGTTGGAGAACTCTTCGATGAAGGTTTCGAGGTGCGTGGCCACACGATCAATGTCCCGCGCGAAACGGTTGTAGGCAATCACCGCAGGAATGGCAGAGAACAGGCCAATGGCCGTGGCGACCAGCGCTTCGGCAATGCCGGGGGCCACGGTAGCCAGGGTGACCTGCTCCATGCCTGCAAAGCCAGTGAAGGCGTGCATGATGCCCCACACGGTGCCAAACAGGCCGACGTAAGGCGAGACGGAGCCTACCGATGCGAGGAACGACAGGCTGGACTCCACCACATCCATCTCGCGCTGGAAGCTCGCACGCATGGCGCGGCGGGCGCCGTCCAGCAGCGTGCCGGGGTCGGTGATGCGGCGCTCGCGCAGCTTCTGGTATTCGCGCATACCGCTGGCAAAAATTCGCTCCATCGGGCCTGCGTTCTTGGCGTTCTGTGCTGCGCTGGCAAACAGGTCATTCAGGCTGGTGCCGGACCAGAACTCGCGCTCAAAATCCTCGTTGAGCGACTTCACCCGCTTGAGTGCAAACAGCTTGCGGAAGATGGCCGCCCAGCTGGCGATGGAGACGCTGAGCAGCAGCAACATCACCAGCTGCACCACCCAGCTGGCCTGCAGCACCAGGTTCAAGATGGACATGTTTTGAGGGGTCATGAAAGTTGTTCCAGAAGGGTGCTCGGTATTCTTGCGGGCCGCATCGTTGCAGCATCCACCCAGCCAATGCGGATGGTGCCTTCGGTCAGCAACGTGGGCTTGTCTTCGGTCATGTGCTCTGGTTTCAGGAGCGCTTGCTGCGTGATTGTCAGGGATGCGCGGCCCTTGTCGAGCAGGCTGGCGGTAACAATCAGTTCGTCGTCCAGCTTGGCGGGCCGCAGGTAACGCAACTGCGCGTCGGTTACGACAAACATGCCGCCGGTTTGTTCCCGCAAATTGTGCTGGCCAACGCCCAATGAGCGCAGCCATTCGGTGCGCGCGCGCTCAAAGAACTTCAGGTAGTTGGCATAGAACACGATGCCGCCGGCATCGGTGTCCTCCCAGTACACGCGGATCGGGAATTCAAAAGCCATGCTGTTCCCTCGATACCGCTCAGGCCAGCAGCTTGCGCAGTCGCGCTACGGATTCCTGCAATTGCTCCATGGAGTTGGCCGTGGAAAAGCGCACAAACCGTTCGGGCTCAAAGCTGCCAAAGTCACGGCCCGGTGTGATGGCCACATGGGCGCGGCGCATCACTTCCAGGGCAAAGTCCCAGCTGCCTTGCACGCCCAGGCGCTGGGCTGCGTCGGTGCAGTCGGCCCAGGCGTAAAAGGCGCCATCCGGCATCACGGGCACGCTCAGCCCCAGCGACTGCAAGGCCGGGATGAAGTAATCGCGGCGCGCCTTGAACTCGGCGCGGCGGCGTTCGTATTCGGCAATGCTCTCGGCTTCAAAGCAGGCGAGGGCGGCCTGTTGCGACACGGTGCTGGCGCAGATGAAAAGGTTTTGTGCCAGCCGCTCCACCACGGGCACCATGGCATCGGGCACCACCATCCAGCCCAGGCGCCAGCCGGTCATGTTGAAGTACTTGCTGAAGCTGTTGATGCTGATGATGTGCTCATCGATGGCCAGGGCGGTGTGGCCAAACTCTTCCTCGTACGACAAGCCCAGGTAGATCTCGTCGATCATGGTCACGCCGCCACGCGACTGCACCACCTCGTGAATGCGGCGCAGTTCGGCGGGGGCAATCGATGTGCCGGTGGGGTTAGAGGGCGATGCCAGCAGCACGCCCCGTGTCTTGTCCGTCCACGCGGCTTGCACCTTGTCGCTGCTCAGCTGGTAGCGCTCGGCTGCCGTGGTGGGCACCAGCACGGCCCGGCCTTCGGCAGCGCTCACGAAGTGGCGGTTGCAGGGGTAGCTCGGGTCGGGCATCAGGATTTCGTCGCCACGCTCAATCAGCGCCAGGCAGGCCAGGTGCAATGCGGCAGATGCGCCAGCCGTGACCACAATGCGCCGTGCCGGAACGTCCACCCCGAAGCGGCTTTGGTACCAGCCGCTGATACGTTCGCGCAGCGCATCCAGGCCCAGGGCGTTGGTGTATTGGGTGGCACCGTCGCGCACCGCCTTGGCTGCAGCTTCCTGCACCAGCGGCGGGGCGGTGAAGTCCGGCTCGCCGATGTTCAGAAAGATCATGGGCTCGCTGGTGCCCGCCACCTCGCGTGCCATGGCCTGGGCGGCCTTGGCCACTTCCATGACATAAAACGGATCAATGCGCTCTGCGCGGCTGGAGAATTTCATGCTCGGGAATCCTGCGGCCCGCGAGGCTGCGGGCATGGCTCAAAAGAGAAAGACTGCGCCGGAGGAGCAGCCTCTGGCAGGCCGGGGCAGCACCCATCGACAGATAGGCGCAGCACGGGAAGGGCTCAGGCCTCTTCGCCTTCGGCGGCTGGGGCTTCGGGGCCGGGCTTGCCAGCCGCTTTGTCGGCAGCGACTTCGTTGGCACGCAAGCGGGGGGCCAGGCCGTTGAGCACGGCATTGACGTACTTGTGGCCGTCGGTGCCACCAAACTCCTTGGCCAGCTCAATGCATTCGTTGAGCACCACGCGCCATGGCACGTCCATGCAATGCATGAATTCGTACACGCCGATCCACATGGAGGCGCGTTCGATGGGCGAGATTTCGCCCAGCTTGCGGTCCAGCAGCGGCGTGATCAGGGCGTCCAGATCATCAGCGGTGTTGATGCAGCCATGCAGCACAGCGTTGTAGTGCGCTGCGTCGGCCTTGTGAAAGCCTGCCAGGTCACGCGTGAAGGAGTCGATGGCGGCCGCGTCGTTGCGGCCCACGATGTGCTGGTACAGCGCCTGCAGCGCGAATTCGCGCGCACGGCTGCGGTTGGATTTGGATGCAGCTTTGCGCGTGCCGTTGGCCTTGAGGCCGGTGCGCGATTGCTTGGGTGGGCGGGTTTTGGACGATGGGGTGGTTTCGGTCATGACAATTCGTCCAGCAGGTTGGCCATCTCTACTGCCACGCGGGCTGCATCGGTGCCCTTGTCGCTTTGGCGGGCAATGGCTTGCTCCATGTTTTCGGTGGTGATGATCGCGTTGGCGATGGGGATCTGGTAATCGAGCGAGAGTCGCGTCACGCCGGCGCCAGACTCGTTGGCCACCAGTTCAAAGTGATAAGTCTCGCCGCGGATAATGCAACCCAGTGCGATGAGGGCATCAAAGCTGTCGCTCTCGGCCATGGCTTGCAGCGCCACGGGCACTTCCAGTGCGCCGGGCACTTTCACGTGGGTGATGTTCTTTTCCTGCACGCCCAGTGCCTTCAGCTCTGCCAGGCAGGCAGAGGCCAGGGTGTTGGTGATGCTTTCATTGAAGCGAGCCTGCACGATACCGATGTGCAACTTCTTGCCGTCCAGCTTGTCCGCTGTGCCTTTTTCTGCGCCAAACATGTTTATTCCTTGGGGATGAAGCCGGTGATTTCGAGGCCGTAGCCGGCCATGCTGGGCATGCGGCGGGGCTGGCCCAGGAGTGCCATTTTTTGCACGCCGCAGTCGCGCAGGATTTGCGCGCCAACGCCGTAGGTGCGCAGGTCCATGCGGCCGCGCTCTGGGGCCTGAGATGCGCGGGCCGTGCCTTCAAACTGGGCCAGCAATTGCTGCGCGGTTTCGCCGCAGTTCAGCAGCACCGCCACGCCCTTGCCCTGCTTGGCCAGGTACTGCAGGCTGGTGTCCAGACCCCAGGAATGCATGGAGCGGTTGACTTCCAGCGCGTCAAACACCGACAGGGGTTCGTGCACGCGCACGGGCACCACTTCGTCGGCCGTCCATTCGCCCTTGACCAGGGCCAGGTGCACGGCCTGGCTGGGCTTGTCGCGAAAGGCGTGGGCGGTGAAGGTGCCGTATGCCGTGGTCAGCGGGCGGCTGCCCACTTTCTCCACCAGCGATTCATTGCGGCTGCGGTATTGGATGAGGTCGGCAATGGTGCCAATCTTCAGGCCATGCTCTGCGGCAAACAGCTGCAGGTCGGGCAGGCGGGCCATGGTGCCGTCGTCTTTCATGATCTCGCAGATCACGGAAGCCGGGCTGCAGCCCGCCATGGCCGCCAAGTCGCAGCCCGCTTCGGTATGGCCTGCGCGCATCAGCACGCCGCCATCCACCGCCTGTAAGGGGAAGATGTGGCCTGGCTGCACCAGGTCGGTGGGCTGGCTGTTGCGGTCCACCGCCACTTGCACGGTGCGGGCGCGGTCGGCGGCAGAGATGCCGGTGGTCACGCCTTCTGCTGCCTCGATGGACACAGTGAATGCTGTGCTGTACACGGTGCCGTTGCGCGCTGCCATGGGGGGCAGCTTCAGGAACTCGCAACGCTCGCGGGTCAGCGTCAGGCAGATCAGACCACGGCCAAAGCGGGCCATGAAGTTGATGGCTTCTGGGGTGACGTGGTCGGCGGCGAGCACCAGGTCGCCTTCGTTTTCACGGTCTTCTTCGTCCACCAGGATGACGATGCGCCCAGCGCGCATGTCGGCCACGATGTCTTCGACGGGCGAGATGGACACAGGGGTGAGGGGGGTGTTCATGGGAGAGGGCTTTCGTTAGGGCCACAGCGGGGTTGTGCAGCGCGAAACCACACGCCCTCATGGGCCGCACAACCGCAAAGGGTCGCTTGGCCATCCAAAGAACATGTTGTGCGGCGCTGCCGCAGCGCAAGGGGCCAAGCGTGCAGCCTCTTGCAAAGCTGAGTATTTTAGTTCAGCCGGGGCCGCGCTTTGGTGCGCCGGATCAATGGCCTCTGTCATGGCTGGCAAAAAAACGGCGTTGCCATGGGCGGCTGCAGAGCTTGCGGCTGAGTCGGCCTTTTGTGCCAGCCCTTGGGTCAGATCGCGCTGCCCTGCAGCACCACATCCGACTCGGGGTAAGCCACGCAGGGCAGCACGCAGCCTTCGGCTTTTTCTTCTGGACTGAGGCCCGGCCATTCGATGTCGTAGCGCACGCTTCCTTCGACCAAATGGCCGATGCAGGTGCGGCAGGTGCCATTGCGGCAGGAACTGGGCCAGTCAATGCCGCCTTGCTCCATCGAGGTCAGCAGCGATTGTTCGGGCCACGCATCGCACTGGGTGCCGTCGGGCTCGATGCGGGCGATGAAAAAGGGGGCAGCTTGGGTCATGGTGGTTGGGGCCGAAGTGAGCGGTGGGCGGAAGGAGTGAGTGGCAGAGGGAATGATCAGATCAACGCGAGCGCCGCCACACCAGCAGCAGGTTGTTGGCAGGCATGGCGTGGCGCTCGCTCAAATGGAGGCCGGCCGCCTCTGCTCGCTGGGCAACGTCTTCCAGCGCTCGCAAGCCCCACTGGCTGTTTTGGGTGCGCAGGCTGGCGTCAAAGGCCAGATTGCCTGGGGAGGTGGGCACGCCTTGTTCCAGATAGGGGCCATAGGTCACCAGCATTCCGTCGGCGGCCAGGTAGCGGGCGGCGCCGCGCATCAGTGCCACGCAGCATTCCCAGGGCGCAATGTGGATCATGTTGGCGCAGTAAATCAGTTCAAACGGCGTGGAGAAGGGCTCGCCCTCGCTGGGCCAGTGCGCCTGGGTCACATCCAGCCGCAGCGGTGGCAATACCTGCTGCGCACCGCTGTGCGCGCACCATCCGGAGATCGACGCGAACAGATCGTCTTTCCAGTCAGTGGGTTACCAGCGCCAGCCGGGCAGGGAGGCGCCAAAGTGCGCTGCGTGCTGCCCGGTGCCACTCGCAATCTCCAGAGCGTTGCCACGGGGCGCGAGCAGCGCTTGCAGCACCGCAAGGATAGGGCCTTGGTTGCGTTCAGCAGCGGGGCTGTGGGCCCATGGCGGTGTTTGCATAAAAAAGGGGGTTAGCGCTTTACAGTCAAGCGCGAGATGCTATCAAAAATAGAGCGCCACAGTGTTGCCTGGTTTTTTCCGAGCCGGCAGCCCATGCGCCAATTTGCTTAAAAAATGTGCAGCGGATAGGCGATCCTTGTAAATCAATGACTTGCGACGCTCATACAGCACTTGTTCAGAGTTATCCACAATTTTGTCCAGAAAAGAACGGGATAACCGCTGAAAACTGGCGTGTCAGCACCGGGTGGTAGGTTTGCTTAATTTTTCAGCATTTCGTTGAAAGTCATTGAAAATCAAAGGGTTGCATTGCTCATACAAGACTTGTCAAAACTTATGCACAGGCTTGTCCAGCGTGAACAGGGAAAACTGAGCGCCTGAGTGGTTTGCGTTGATGAAAAATTAAGCAGCACAAGTGGCTTCTTGATAAATCAACCACTTAGCAGTCTCATACAAGACTTTTCCCCACTTATCCACATGCTTGTCCAGTGCTGTCAGGGATAACCCGTGCACGGCGTTCTGTCCCCTTCGCAACGATGCCGCGGCGGGCGTTGCCGTACAGTGCTGCCAGCAGTTTTTGTTCCGACATTCATCCCATTCCCCCCCTTTTTTTGATACGGAGAGTTTTTCCATGGCAGACATCGAATTCAAAGGCCGCGTAGCCATCGTCACGGGTGCAGGTGGCGGCCTGGGGCGTCAACATGCGTTGGCCCTGGCGGCCCGCGGTGCCAAGGTGCTGGTCAATGACCTGGGTGGTGCCGTGGATGGCAGCGGTGGCACCGCAGGTGCGGCGCAAAAGGTGGTGGACGAGATTCGTGCTGCGGGCGGCGAGGCCCTGGCCAACGCAGCCTCGGTGACCGACTTTGCCGCGGTGGAAGCCATGGTGCAGCAAGCCATCGACGCCTGGGGTCGCGTGGACGTGCTGGTCAACAACGCCGGCATTCTGCGCGACAAGAGCTTTGCCAAGATGAGCATGGACGACTTCCGCCTGGTGGTGGATGTGCATCTGATGGGCGCAGCCTACTGCTGCAAGGCAGTGTGGTCGCACATGGTGGCCCAGCAGTACGGGCGCATCGTGATGACCACTTCGTCCACCGGCCTGTATGGCAACTTTGGGCAGAGCAACTATGGCGCTGCCAAGCTGGCCCAGGTGGGGTTGATGCAGACCCTGGCCCTGGAAGGCGCCAAGCACAACATCCATGTCAACGCCCTGGCACCGACAGCCGCCACGCGCATGACTGAAGGGCTGATGCCCCAGGAAGTGCTCGATGCCCTCAAGCCCGAAGCCGTGGTGCCTGCCATGCTGGTGCTGGCGCACGAGTCCGCGCCCACCCGCACCATCCTGTGCGCCGGGGCTGGCACGTTTGAGGCGGCCCACATCACGCTCACGCAGGGCGTGCACCTGGGCATTGGCTCTGAAGTGCCGGAGCAGCTCGCAGCCCGCCTGGCCGAAGTCACGAATCGCGCGGGGGAACAGGTGCCGCAAAGCGGCGCGGCCCAGGGCACCAACGAGGTGGCCAAGGCGATGACCGCCCGCTGAGTGCTGGCGGGGGGCGAAGGGGCGGGGCTGCGAGCAGCCTCCAACCACAGCCTTCCGATGCGCGTGCGGGGCTGTGTTTTCAGCCGTTTTACGACAAGGACTTGAGCAGGGTTCGGGCGCAGGGGGCCGGGCCGTGCTAAGTTCCGGGCCAATGAGAAGATGGACCGGTATTACCTTATGAGCAAACTGCAGGACAAACTGAACGCCCTCCCCACCGATTCCCTGCGCGGCATTCGCCGTGGTGTGGAAAAAGAGGGGCTGCGCGTGCAGCCCACCGGAGGACTGGCGCTCACCCCCCATCCCAAGGCCCTGGGCTCTGCACTTACCCACCCGCTGATCACCACCGACTACAGCGAATCCCAACTGGAACTCATCACCGGCGCACACCTGGGCGTGCAACAGTGCATGGATGAGTTGACCGAGGTGCACCAGTTTGTGCACCACACCCTGAAGGACAGCGGTGGCGAGCTGCTGTGGGCGTCGAGCATGCCGTGCGGGCTGCCCACGGACGAGACCATTCCGCTGGCCCGCTATGGCGGCTCCAACGTGGGCCGGGCCAAGAGCGTGTACCGCATGGGCCTGGGCCACCGCTACGGCCGGCGCATGCAGACCATTTCAGGCATCCACTACAACTGGTCATTGCCCGGCGTGAGCAGCGAGCAATATTTCTCGCTCATCCGCAACTTCCGTCGCCATGCGTTTGTGCTGCTGTACCTTTTTGGCGCATCGCCCGCGCTGTGCCCTTGCTTTGTGCAGGGGCGCGAGCACCGCCTGCAGCAGCTCAGCGCCAGCGCCTTGTACCTGCCGCACGCCACATCACTGCGCATGGGGCGGTTGGGCTACCAGAGCGATGCCCAGGCCACCCTGGCCGTGAGCTACAACGGCCTGCAGGGCTATGCCAACTCGCTGCACGAAGCGCTGACCAAGCCTTACCCCGCCTACGAACAGGTGGGCGTGCGCAATCCGGGCGGCGACTACAACCAACTGGGCACCAGCCTGCTGCAGATCGAAAACGAGTTCTACGGCACCATCCGCCCCAAGCGCACGGTGCGCACGGGCGAGCGCCCCTTGCACGCCTTGCGTGAGCGCGGGGTGGAATACGTGGAAGTGCGGTTGATGGACATCGACCCCTTCGTTCCCGTTGGCATCACAGCGCCCACCATGCGTCTGCTGGATGTGTTTTTGCTGCACTGCCTGCTGTCAGACAGCCCGCCGGACACCCCTGAAGAGATCGCGGAACTCAAGCAGAACCAGCACCTCACGGCCGAGCGTGGCCGCGAGCCCGGCCTGCTGCTGCAGCGCCAGGGCCAGGCTGTGGCTTTGACCCAATGGGGTGACGAAGTACTGGCGGCGTGCGAACCCCTGGCGGCCGCGCTGGACGCCACCCACGGCTGCACCGACTACAGCGCCGCCTTGCGCGAGGCCCGCGCGCTGATGCAGGCGCCCGAGCGCACACCCTCTGCCCGGGTGCTGGACACGATGGTGCGCGAACATGCCAGCAGCTTCGAAAGCTTCGCCTTCCACCAGTCAGAACTGGCCCACGACACCTTGCTGAACTTGCCCTGGACGGCCGAGCAGCAGGCACGCTACGTGGCCATGGCCGATGAGTCGATTGCCGCGCAAAAGGCCATCGAGGCTGCCGACACGCTGCCGTTTGAGGAATGGCGCGAGCAGTACATGGCGGTGGAGCAGCTGGGCTAGTTTTTGGGGTTTTGCGCTGTCTGCATAAGCGCTGACAGCTATATTTATTGAAGCAAAGGGGACGCTGGTCTCCACCACGGAACGCGCCGCAGCGGCATTGTTCAGGGAAGACACCCGCCGGACCACCGTCTCCCCTCAGCGGTTTGTTGGTGGTCAATGACTATTTGGCGTCCGCGCGAGCGTCATTTTGGAGACGATGGGATGCGAAAACAGACTCCGGAAATCCCTTCGGGCAGTGCTCCAGACAGACTGTCTCCCGAACTGGAGCGTCTGTTGCGGGTCGGCGCCCGCCGGCGGCAGCTGTCGAAAAACGAGGTCCTCTACACGCGGGGCTCGGCCCCTGACTCGGTGTTCTGCGTCGAATCGGGGGCCGTTCAACTGAGTGCCACTTCGGTCAACGGCCGGGAAGCGGTGCTGGGTGTGGCTGAACAGGGGCGATGGTTTGGTGAGCTGACCCTGTTCATCAATGCGCCCCGGGTGCATGACGCCAGGGCGCTGGTGAAAACCGAGCTGCTCGTGGTGCCGGCCCGGCGTCTGCACGAGGTGGTGGACAGCAATGCCGACTACCTTCGCGAGTTCCTGCGCGTGGTGTGTTATCGGTACAAGTGGGCCATTGAGCGGATCGATGCCAGCATCCTGCAGCCGCTGTCCGTGCGGCTGGCCCAGCGCCTGCTCGCCGAGCGGGAAATGGCGATGCGCGAGGGTGCCGCGCAGCAGCCCGAGCTCCGCCTGTCCCAGGAGGGGCTTGCGCAGCGGCTGGGCGCCTCGCGGCAAAGCGTCAACAGGCAGCTCAAGGAATGGGAGTCCCAGGGCTTGCTGCGCCTGGTGTACGGAGGGGTCACGCTGCTGGACCCGGAGGCTCTGCGGCGTGTCTCCTGAGCCGCAGTGGCTGCTGTGCTACGGCTCCGGCGGGCGCGTCCCGCAACCGTTTTCGGCTTGACCGGTTCCGCTCATGCCAGAAACCGCGTCAGCAGATGGTTGACGTCGTGGGGCCGCTCCAGGTGGGGCACATGGCCGCAACGGCCCAGCACGTGCAGGTCGGCTCCCGGGATGCGCTGCGCGATCTGCAGGCCAATGTCCAGCGGCACCACCCGGTCCTCGCTGCCCCAGATCACCAGCGTGGGCAACGTGATCTCTGCCAGCCTGTGGGTGACGTCGCCAAATTGGGCGGGGTGCTGGCGCAGGCTTTCCACAAAGTTCGTGAGGTGCTGGGGGCAGGCCATGGCCGCCGCCAGCTTCTGTTGCACCATCTCTGCGGTGAGGGCGCTGGAGTCAAAGACAACGCATTCCAGAAAGCTGCGCATGCGGGCCGCAGTGGGTTCTTGGTAGAAGTCCAGCATGGACCGCACGCCCTCGGGCAAGGCAGGATGGAAATTGCTGCGGCCCCCCGTGCCGCCCGATGCCAGCACCATGCATGCGACACGCCCCGGCCACTGCAGCGCAAACGCCACTGCGCTGTGGGCGCCCATGGAAGTGCCCACCAGATGCACAGGCGCGTGGACGCCGGCGGCGTCCAGCACCGCCTGCAGTGCCCGGGCGTTGAGCTGCGAACGATCCTCCTTGCAAACCACGCCGTCGCTGCGGCCCCAGCCCGGCAGGTCCGGCGTGATCAGGCGCAATCCCGCCTCCCGGAGGGCCGGTCGCTGCAGGGCAAATGCGCTCCACCCCGTCGTGCCGGGACCCGAGCCATGCAACAGCGCAACCACCGGTGCATGGGGCGCGCTGCCCCCCGTGTCCGTGTAGTGGATGCGCAGCAGCCTGCCGTCATGGTCCAGGACCGCTTCGCGGGAGCATTCACGTTCGTTGGCCTGCGCTGCCATGGGGGCTGCCTTTTCGATCGCTGCGGGGCGCATCTGCGCACGCCTCACTGTGTCAGGCGGATGTTGGCCGCCTTGGCAATCTCCGCATAAACGGGTGCATCGGCCTTGATCTGCTGTGCAAATTCCTCGGGGGTCCCGCCGCCGGCGATGACGCCGAGCGTCTTGAGCTTTGCCAGCACATCGGGCATGCGCAGGATGTTGCTGACCTCGTTGGCAATCTTTTGCGCAACCGCCGGAGGCGCCCCCGCGGGAAGGAACAGGCCGTGCCATCCCATGGGTTCGAACGACTTGTAGCCCAGTTCGGCAAAGGTGGGCACGTTCGGCAGTTCCTGAAGGCGCTGCGGGCCGCCGACCGCCAGTGGCCGCATCGACTTGATGTGCGGAAGCGCAGACGGAACGTCAATGAACGCGCTCGGCAGCTGGCCGCCCACGATGTTGGTGATCATGGGTGCCGACCCCTGGAATGGCGCATGCGCCAGATCGACACCCGCCTGCATTTTGAGCAGTTCGCCCTGGAAATGGGCGCCGCTGGCGATGCCGTAGCTGCCGTAGCTGGCCTTGTTCGGATTGCCCTTGGCCTGGGCCACGAACTCTGCCACAGACTTCACCGGGGAGTCATTGGGCACGACGAACAGGTTGGTCGTGCGAATCGTCATGACCACCGGGAGCAGGTCCTTGAAGGGATTGAAGGACAGTTTTTCCATCACCGCGGGTTGCTGGATCAGCACGCTGTTGTGGGCCAGCAGCGTGTAGCCATCCGCCGGGGACATGATGGTGGCCTGCGTGCCGATGATTCCCGAGGCTCCCGGCTTGTTGTCGATGTAAACGGGTTGTCCCCAGGCCTGTTGCAGCTTCTCGCCGATCATGCGCGCCACTGCGTCCGAAGCACCTCCGGCGGGGTACGGAACAATGATCTTGATGGGGGCGCTGGGGTAGGCGGGTTGCGCCACAGCGCTAGAGAACGCCCATGGGCTGCAGGCCAGGAGGGCCAGCGTGGCAGCGGGGAACATGCGTCGAATCATCTTCATGGTGTTGTCTCCAAACAGTTGTTATGTTGCAGGGGGGAAAGTGGCTCAGTGCGTAATGGCCGCCAGCAGCCGATCGCGCCGGGCTTTCAGGGCGGGGACCATCTCGTATGGCAGATCGGGGTTGGTCTGATCCAGAACGTGGTCCATGCGGGACTTGACCAGCGGGAGGGCTTCAGGGCTGGGGAAAACGTAGAAGCGGTCTTGCTCGATCGCCTGGAAGGTGATCTCGGCCACCGCTTGCGCAGAGATGGCGCCATTCATCACCGCCTGCTGGGAGGCTTTGCGGGCTGCGAGCTGGGATTTCGTCAGGCCACTGTCATCCATGAGATGGGCGGGCCGGTTGCGCTCCGACTGGCCAATGTCGGTGGATACATACGACGGGCACAGAAGTGCGGCGTGCACATGCGGCGTCACCATCTCCAGGTCGTGGCGCAGGCATTCGGAGAGCGCCACCACGGCATGCTTGGACACGCTGTAGATGCCCATTCCGGGGGAGGTGAGCAGGCCCGCCATGGATGCCGTGTTGACAATGCAGCCTTCATAGGCCGGGTCTGCCGCGGCAGCGGCCAGCATGCGCGGCGTGAAGCAGCGAACCCCGTTGATGACGCCCTTGAGGTTGACGCCGAGCAGCCACTCCCAGTCCTTTTCCGAGTGCTCCCAGACCAGACCGCCCGCCGTGACGCCCGCATTGTTGAACACCACATGCACAGGGCCAAACGACTGCTGCGCTTGATCCGCCAGCCTTTGCACCGCCGCGGCATCGGACACATCGACCACCACGCCGACCGCGTCCGTTCCTTGAGATCGTAGGGCCTGGACGGTCTGCTCCAGCACGTCTGCTTGGATGTCGGCGAGCACCAGTTTCATGCCGCGCTGGGCAGCCGCCATGGCAAATGCCTTGCCGAGACCCGAACCGCCGCCGGTGATGACTGCGACACGGCCATTGAATGTCTTCATGGTGAGTTTCCTTGCTTGTGGGGTGCCTTGCACCGTGGAGGTTGCGTTGTCAGTCGGCGTAGGAGAACAGCGGATCCGTCAGATCAACGCTGGGCAGCGCCTTGCGCTCATAGAGATAGTCCTGGCTGTGTTGCCACTCGGGCTTGTCGCCGCGCCTGGGCAGGCGATGCAGGCTGCGCAGCATGTACCCGGCGTTCAGGTCCTGCGCGTCGACCCAGGTGCCAAGCGCCATGTCGGCATCCTCAGGGCGCGTCATGGGGGTCACGTGCCGGGCCTTGCGGGTCTGCATGTGCTGCAGCAGCCTGCATACGAACTGGCCCACGAGCTCGGCCCGCAGCGTCCAGCTGTAGCGCCCATAGCCGTACACCCAGGTCATGTTGGGCACGCCGGAGAACATCATTCCGCGATAGCTCACCGTCTGGGCAAAGTCCACCGCACGCCCGTCCACCGAGAACGGTATGTCGCCCATGACCGACAAATCGAAGCCCGTGGCGGTGACGACCACGTCACAGTCGATGCGGTCCCCGGACTGCAGCTGAATGCCCTTTTCGTCGAATTGCGCAATGTGATCGGTGACCACGGACGCCTTGCCTGCGCTGATGGCCTTGAACAGGTCACCGTCAGGCACAAAGGCCACGCGCTGCTGCAGCGGCTTGTACGGGGGCGTGAAATGCCGCTCCACGTCGTAGCCCTCGGGCAGGCACGCCTTGACGCCGGCGATGAGCTGCTGCTTGAGGGCGTCCGGGTGGGTTCGCGCGCGCTCGATCAGGTCGGCCCGATCCCGCACGACCTTGCGGCGCATGATCTCGTGGATCCATGCCTCGTCGACTTCCAGCTTGCGCAACTCATCGGCCAATGCATCGGCATTGCGGCCGGTGGCGAAATACGTGGGCGTGCGCTGCAGCATGGTGACGTGCGCACAACGGTCGGCAAGCGCTGGTATGAGGGTCGCCGCCGTCGCCCCCGAGCCGATCACGGTCACGCGCTTGCCGGCGAGATCGATCGAATCGGGCCAATGCTGCGGATGCACAACCTCACCCTTGAACTGCTCAAGCCCCGGCCAGGAGGGTGTATATCCCTTGCTATGCCGGTAGTAGCCCTGGCACATCCAGAGAAAGCCCGCCTGGATCTGCACCGGTTTCCGGGCGTCGTCCACGGCAAGGTCCAGCGTCCAGGTGCTGGACGCACTGGACCACGAGGCCGACTGCACGCGATGCTGGTAGCGGATGTGCGGCCCCAGCTGTTCGTCCTCAATGGTCGATGCAAGGTAGTCCAGGATCTCCTCGCGCGAGGCAATGGGCTTGCCCTTCCAGGGCTTGAAGTCATAGCCAAACGTAAAGAGGTCGCTGTCCGAGCGTGCGCCGGGGTATTTGTGAATCAGCCAGGTGCCCCCGGGTGCCTCCATGGCATCCACGATGAGAAAGCTCAATTGCGGGCAGTGTTTGCGCAGCAGTGTGGCGCTGCAGATGCCGGAGATGCCGGCGCCCACAATGACCACGTCAAAACGCTGGGCAGTGCGGGTTGCGGGATCAGAATCCTGGCGGGGTGAATGCATTTTTTCTCCTGACTTTGACGGCTGGGCTTGCGTCCTTCAGGTCATTGTGTGCAGCGTACGGCTGCAAGACTGTCGGCTTTGGGCAGTCTTCGTGTGCTGGTGAAAAACGTCGAAGTGCGCAGATGCCTGTGCACTGACAGTCGCACCTGAGCGCACGCACGCAGCCCGCGTGCTGGACAGCATCCTGCAAAGCCACCAGCACCGCTTTGAAGCCTTTGCATGCCAGCAGTCCATGGCGGTTGAGGGCGCGATCAGGGGCGGGCGAGATTGATCCGCTATTGAATTGGTAGCGCCTCAGGCATATTGCATTAGCGCTGCCAGCCAAAAACGCTTCAAAGTCAGTCCTGCAGCTGCAGCAAGGCCTCTTGCCGCCGTATTCGGCGGCGCTAAGAAACCCCTCCCACACGCAGCCGTTGCAGCCGCGCCCGCAGCAGGTCGTGGGCTCGGGCGGCGGGTTGCGCAGTGTGATGCCAAGAGCGGCCGCGCGCTGCTGCAGCACCGCGAACATGGCTTGCGCCGTGGCACCGTCCACCGCCGGGGCCGGGGCTGTCTCCTCAGGCAAGGTCACGGCTGGCGGCGCCCCGCCTTGGCGCGGCGCAGGCCGTATTGCACGCCAAACGCGATGCCCAGCACCAGCGCAAACCAGCCCACCAGGGCCGCCTGGCTCATCAGATCGCGCACGCTGGCGGAGCGGGCCACATGAGGCGCCAGCAAGACGACCAGGCCAATCAGGGCCAGGGTCACGCTCTTGAACAGCAGCTCCTTGTCGGCCTTGGTGGCGTTGGGCTTGCGCGGAGTGTCGAGAGGTGCTGGCATGCAGATAAAAACGCCGGGGCGTGGGCAGAAGGAAGACCGCGATTATCCTTGCCACCCTTAGAACACAGAAGAAAGTACCCCCTCGCATGTCCATCCAGTGGTTCCCCGGTCACATGCACCTGACCAAAAAAGCCATCTCCGAGCGCATCAAGGACATTGACGTGGTGATCGAGGTGCTGGATGCGCGCCTGCCCGGCTCCAGCGCCAACCCGCTGCTGGCCGAAATGACCGACCACAAGCCCAAGCTCAAGGTGCTGAACAAGCAGGACGTGGCCGACCCCGAGCGCACCGCCCTTTGGCTGGACTGGTACAACGCCCAGAGCGAAACCCGCGCCGTGCCGCTGGATGCGTCTGACCCAGCCCCTGCGCGCAAGCTCATCGATGCCTGCCACCTGCTGGCACCCAACCGGGGCGGCATGGCCAAGCCCATGCGGGTGCTGATCTGCGGCGTGCCCAACGTGGGCAAGTCCACGCTGATCAACACGCTCAGCAACAAGCGCCAGGCCAAGACGGGGGACGAAGCGGGCATCACCAAGCTGGAGCAGCGCATCACGCTGGCCGATGACTTCTACCTGTGGGACACCCCCGGCATGCTCTGGCCCCGCATCATCGTGCCCGAGAGCGGCTACAACCTGGCTGCCAGCGGTGCCGTGGGGCGCAATGCCTACGACGAAGAACTGGTGGCGCTGGAGCTGCTGCGCCGCCTGCAAGAGCACTACGCGCCGTTGCTGGAAGCGCGCTACAAACTGGGTCTGCCGCCCGGCGCCATGGCTGATATGCAGGACGATGAGCTGCTCGAGGCCATTGGCCGAAAGCGTGGCGCCATGATGAGCGGCGGGCGGGTGAACCTGCAAAAAACCGCCGAGATCGTGATGACCGACTTCCGCACCGCCACGCTGGGCCGAATCACGCTGGAAACCCCTGAGCAATTCGAGCGCTGGCTGGCTGCAGGTTTGGCCAAGGATGCCGAGCGCGCTGCCAAAAAAGAGGCTCGACTCAAATCCCGCGGCAAGGGTTCAGGCAAGCGCGAACCAGGATCGGGCGACCCAGGGGCGCAATAAGCTTCACCCTGTGCGTGGCTGTGTCCACGCACTGAAGTGCCAGGGGTTCGCGGCCATCGGCCCGACCTTGCCTTGGCCTGGTTCTTACTTGGGAGAGCCGTCCACCGGCGCTATCGCAATCTGGTTGCGGCCCCGGTTCTTGGCGAGGTACAGCGCCTGGTCGGCGCGGTCCAGAACGTCCCGCAAACTGCGGTCGTGGGGGCTGATGGTGCCTACCCCTACGCTGACTGTGATGCGGTAGGGGCGGCCTGTCTCATCGGTCAGAGGCGTGCAGGCAACCCCATGCATGATGAGGGTCGCAATCTCGACGGCTTGGTCGTGCGCCGTCAGGGGCAGCAGCACACAGAATTCTTCACCGCCCAAGCGGCCCGCTACATCCGTGGCCCGGAGCTGGGCTTTGACCACATGGGCAAACTCTGCCAGCGCTCGGTCACCCTCCAGGTGGCCCAATTCGTCGTTGATGGTTTTGAAATGGTCCAGGTCCAGCATGAGCAGGGCAAACGGCGCGCCATCAGCGCGTGCCTTTTCGTACACCTGGGTGGCCGCATCCAGAAAAGCCCTGCGGTTGGCCATGCCGGTGAGCATGTCGGTGGTGGCCAGCCGGTGCAGCTCGCGCTCCAGATTTTTGCGCTGGGTCACGTCGCGGTAGATGCCCTCCACGCCCGCAAAATTGCCGGCATGGTCGTACAGGGCGTGGCTGCTGATGGAGATGTCGATCACCGAGCCATCGCGCCGCACCATTTGCCCCGGAAAGTCCGACACCTCGCCTGTTTGCTGGATGGCCGCCTTGAAGGCGTCGCGGTCTTTGCTTTGCGGGTAGTACGACTCGGCCGTGCGGCCCTCGATTTCGTGGGGCTCGTAACCCAGCACGCGCCGCACACCGGGCCCCACATGCTGGACGACGCCGTTGGCGTCCGTGCGGTAGTACACGTCCTGCATGTTTTCAAAAAGACGGCGAAAGTTCTGCTCACTCTCGCGCAGCTGGGCCTGGATTTCACTTTGGTGGGTCATGTCCAGCCCGCACATCAGCACGGCGGGCTTGCCATGCCACTCCACGGCGACGCTGGAGATCAGCACCATGCGCAAATGGCCTTTGGCCGTGCAGATGCGAAATTCGGAGGACTTGTTGGGGCGCCCCTCCTGGTCAGGGTCAGCCACTTGCTGGATACGTTGGGTGGAGCGGATCTGGTCCACCAGGTGCACGAATTCGCCAGACTGCCGCCCGATCAGGCATTCCGCGCTTTCCACTTCAAGCAATGCCACCGCGGCCGCGTTCGCGTACTGGATGGCTCCGTCCTGGGTGATCAGCACAGCCCCAGGCAGCGCGTGCAGCAGATCTAGTGGGTCAGACATGGGTGGGCTTGCCGGAATAGTCGGTGCATTGTGGCACCCGCCACGGCCCGCTCGCACACATTTTTTGCAAAGTGTCACGCATGTGCCAAGCCCATGCGCTGCCGCGTTGCGGGCTCGAACCTGCCGCTGACGCGCTGGTGGCGTCAGTCTTTGGAGTCGGCCTGGGCGCTGGCGGCCAGGGCTGCCGCA
>NZ_CAXIAK010000051.1:0-23817 GCF_964021665.1 uncultured Acidovorax sp. | reverse complement strand
GTGAAGGCGGCCGTACCGTGGGCGCTGGCGTGGTTGCCAAGATCATTGCTTAATTAGCGTGTTCGTAGGGGTATAGCTCAATTGGCAGAGCGTCGGTCTCCAAAACCGAAGGTTGTAGGTTCGATTCCTACTGCCCCTGCCACTTGAATGTGGCTCAAACAAAGCCCGCCAGGATCTGGCGGGCTTCGGTGTCTTGTGTGATGCCGTGTGAAATGAAGTGGAAATATTAAACATGGCTGCCTCACAGGTTGAAACCGTCAGTTCGGGTGCAGACAAGGCGAAGCTCTTTGCTGTTGCTGCCTTGGTCGTTGCTGCTGTTGCCGGCTTTTATTTCTTGGCAAAGCAAGGTGTCTATGTTCAATGGGGCGTCTTGCTGGTTGGCTTGGTGGCAGCGGCAGGCGTATTCCTGATCTCCGAGTCCGGTCGTCAGTTTGTTGCTTTCGCCCGTGATGCATGGCGCGAAGTCAAAAAGGTGGTGTGGCCTACGCGCAAGGAAACACTGCAGATGACTGCTTATGTGTTTGCCTTCGTTGTCATCATGGCGCTTTTTCTGTGGTTTACGGACAAAACCCTGGAATGGGTTTTTTACGACCTCATTTTGGGATGGAGAAAGTCATGACAACCGATGCTGTGATGGTAGATGGTGGTGCTTCGGCGCCTGCGGCGTCTTCTAATCCTGATTTGCGCTGGTATATCGTCCATGCCTATTCAGGCATGGAGAAGGCTGTAGAGCGCAATATTCTTGAGCGTATTGGCCGCGCAGGAATGCAAGACAAGTTTGGTCGCATTCTCGTTCCCACCGAAGAGGTGGTGGAGATGAAAAACGGCCAGAAGAAAACAACTGAACGCCGACTGTTTCCGGGCTATGTCTTCGTCGAGATGGTCATGGATGACGATACGTGGCACTTGGTAAAGCACACCAACAAAGTGACGGGTTTTGTCGGCGGTGCGAAGAATCGCCCTGCCCCGATCTCTGAAGAAGAGGTGCAAAAGATCGTTAGCCAGATGCAGGAAGGCACTGACAAGCCTCGCCACAAGATCGAATTCATGGTGGGTGAGTTGGTTCGTGTCAAAGAAGGCCCATTCACTGACTTCAATGGTTCGGTGGAAGAGGTCAATTACGAGAAGAATCGTCTGCGTGTGTCGGTGATGATCTTTGGTCGTTCGACTCCTGTGGAATTGGAATTTGGTCAGGTTGAAAAAACCTGATCTGAAAGTGGCCCTCGCATTTTTCGGCTCAATGCGAGGATTTGTTTGATGAGTCGTTAACCCCGGGGAGCCGGTTTTCGTACGCGACGGTGCACGAGAGCTGGCGTTACAACCCGCAAGGAGCAAAACATGGCGAAGAAAATCGTCGGTTTTATCAAGCTGCAAGTTCCAGCTGGTAAGGCCAACCCATCCCCACCAATCGGTCCTGCACTGGGTCAACGTGGTCTGAACATCATGGAGTTCTGCAAGGCGTTCAATGCCCAGACCCAGGGCGTTGAGCCAGGTCTGCCACTGCCCGTGGTGATCACTGCGTTTGCCGACAAGAGCTTCACCTTCATCATCAAGACGCCTCCAGCGACGACCTTGATCAAGAAGGCCATCAAGCTCGAAAAGGGTTCTTCCAACGCGCTGAAGACCAAGGTAGGCAAGATCACACGCGAACAGCTCGAAGAGATCGCCAAGACCAAGATGAAGGACATGAATGCTGCTGACGTGAACGCCGCTGTGCGCACGCTGGCTGGTTCTGCTCGCTCGATGGGCGTGACGGTGGAGGGTTTGTAAATGGCCAAGTTGACTAAAAAGCAAAAGGCCCTGCAGGGCAAGGTAGACAGCACCAAGCTGTACGCTTTCGCTGATGCCGTGGCTTTGGTGAAGGAAGCAGCTACTGCCAAGTTCGATGAATCCATCGACGTGGCTGTGCAGCTCGGCATCGACGCCAAGAAGTCTGACCAAGTGGTGCGCGGCGCTGTGGTGCTGCCCAACGGCACAGGCAAGACAACTCGCGTTGCCGTGTTTGCACAGGGTGCCAAGGCTGAAGAAGCCAAGGCTGCCGGCGCTGACGTGGTTGGTATGGACGACCTGGCTGCCATGGTCAAGGCCGGTGACATGCCTTTCGACGTGGTGATTGCTGCTCCCGACGCGATGCGTGTGGTGGGTACGCTGGGTCAAATTCTGGGCCCACGCGGTCTGATGCCTAACCCCAAGGTTGGCACAGTGACCCCTGACGTTGCCACGGCTGTGAAGAACGCCAAGGCTGGTCAGGTGCAGTTCCGTGTCGACAAGGCCGGTATCGTGCACAGCACCATTGGTCGCCGTTCGTTCGACAACGAAAAGCTCCAGGGTAACCTGGCTGCGTTGATCGACGCGCTGAACAAGGCCAAGCCTGCTTCGAGCAAGGGTCTGTACCTGCGCAAGGTGGCTGTTTCCTCCACGATGGGCGTTGGCGTCCGCGTGGACACACAGTCCATCGCAGCGTAATTGCAAGAAATCTTCGGGTCTTTCGCGAGGCCCGATGTGGTGGGCTGGGAGTGCTGCACAAGAACTCCCAGGCCATCCAAGACCGTTGGTGTGCGCTGCTGCACTTAATCCGTTAGAGGGCCAACGCAGATGGCGATCCCGCTGCAGATGGAATTCGTTCCGAAACAGTTGGTCGCTGCAACAAGAGCGTGCATGAGGGTGAAAACCTGATTGCGCAAATGAAGGAGTAGACCTTGAGTCTTAATCGCAGTGAGAAAGAAGCGGTCATTTCTGAAGTGACCAGCCTCGCCGCAAAAGCTCAAACGCTTGTGATCGCGGAATACCGTGGCATCACGGTCGCCGACATGACCAAACTGCGCGTTGAAGCACGCAGCAAGGGTGTGAGCCTGAGTGTTCTGAAGAACACCCTGGCCCGCCGTGCTGTGGCTGGCAGCCAGTTTGACGTGGTGGCCGACCAGATGACTGGTCCCCTGATCTATGGCTTCTCCGAAGATGCCGTGGCCGCCGCCAAAGTGGTGGCCGATTTCGCGAAGACCAACGACAAGTTGGTGATTCGCGGCGGTGCTTTCGGTGGCAAGGCCCTGGATGTCAACGGCGTTAAGCAACTGGCCAACATTCCTTCCAAGGAAGTGTTGCTGGCCCAGTTGTGTGGCTTGCTTATGTCGCCTATTTCCCGCACCGCAGTGGTGTTGGGTGCCTTGGCGGCGAAAAAAGGCGAAGGCGAAACTGCCGCTGCTTGATAGCAGTGCAGTCACGTGTTAACCAATTGTTAGGAAATCAAAATGGCATTCGATAAAGACGCATTTCTGACCGCTCTCGACAGCATGACGGTCCTGGAACTCAATGACCTGGTGAAGGCCATTGAAGAGAAGTTTGGCGTGAGCGCTGCAGCCATGGCTGCTCCTGCTGCCGCTGGTGGTGGCGCTGGCGCTGCTGCTGCTGAAGAAAAGACAGAATTCAACGTGGTGCTGACCGATGCTGGCGCCAACAAGGTTTCCGTCATCAAGGCAGTGCGCGAAATCACTGGTCTGGGCCTCAAGGAAGCCAAGGACCTGGTGGACGGCGCTCCCAAGAACGTCAAGGAAGGCATTGCCAAGGCAGATGCCGAAGCCGCTGTCAAGAAGCTGGTGGAAGCCGGCGCCAAGGCCGAACTCAAGTAATTCGGTTCCTTTCAAGGGCTGGAGTGCTCCTCAAGGGCCTCCAGCCTTTGGCGCTTTCAGAGCGCACTCGAAAACCGGCTTGGCTCTTCATTCAAGGGCCTTGCAAACAGCCCAGGTTTTCGAGTGTCTTCTGACAACCCCGACAGCAGAAGATACCTTGGTTCGGGTGATGTGCAACGCATCGCCGTCCGCCATGGTTGGTAGTGGCCAACCGCCAAGCCCGCACAGGAACGCACCTTGCGGGTCAGTCGTCGAAGACCCAGGACTCATGTCTTTGCCCGGAGATCTCATGGCCTATTCTTACACCGAACGCAAGCGAATTCGCAAAAGTTTCGGCAGCCGCGATAGCGTGCTCGAAGTTCCTTACCTGCTGCAGATGCAGAAGGATGCGTACACCGCTTTCTTGCAGGCTGATACGCCCCCCCAGAAACGAACCATCGAAGGGCTTCAGGCCGCTTTCGACGCAGCTTTCCCTATCGTCTCTCACAACGGTTTTGTGGAGATGAAGTTCATTGAGTACAACTTGGCCAAGCCTGCCTTTGATGTACGTGAATGCCAGACCCGTGGTCTGACGTTTGCGTCGGCCGTGCGTGCCAAGGTGCAGCTCATCATTTATGACCGCGAGTCTTCGACTTCGCAGTCCAAAGTGGTCAAGGAAGTGAAAGAGCAAGAGGTCTACATGGGCGAAGTGCCCCTGATGACTGACAAGGGCTCGTTCATCATCAACGGCACGGAGCGCGTGATCGTGTCCCAGCTGCACCGTTCGCCAGGCGTGTTCTTCGAACACGACAAGGGCAAGACGCACAGCTCGGGCAAGTTGCTGTTCTCCGCCCGCATCATTCCTTACCGTGGCTCGTGGCTGGACTTCGAATTCGATCCGAAGGACATCCTGTACTTCCGCGTGGACCGTCGTCGCAAGATGCCCGTCACCACGCTGCTCAAGGCGATTGGCCTGAACCCCGAGTCGATCCTGGCGAACTTCTTCGTCAACGACAACTTCCGCCTGATGGACAGCGGCGCACAAATGGAGTTTGTGCCCGATCGCCTCAAGGGTGAAGTTGCCCGTTTCGACATCACCGACAAGAGCGGCAAGGTCGTCGTCGCCAAGGACAAGCGCATCACCGCGCGCCATACGCGCGAGCTGGAGCAGTCTGGCACGACCCACATCAGCGTGCCCGAAGACTTCCTGATTGGTCGCGTCGTGGCCCGCAACATTGTGGATGCGGACACTGGCGAAATCATCGCCAAGGCCAACGATGAGCTGACTGAAGCCCTGCTCAAGAAGCTGCGCTCCGCTGGCGTGCGTGACCTGCAAGTCATCTACACCAACGAACTCGACCAAGGCGCCTACATCTCGCAAACCCTGCGCATTGATGAAACGGCCGATGAGTTCGCTGCGCGCGTGGCCATCTACCGCATGATGCGCCCCGGCGAGCCGCCGACGGAAGACGCCGTGCAGGCCCTGTTCCAGCGCCTGTTCTACAACCCCGACACGTACGACCTCTCGCGCGTGGGCCGCATGAAGTTCAACGCCAAGATCGGCCGCGACGAATCCACAGGCCCCATGGTGCTGTCCAACGAAGACATCCTGGCCGTGGTCAAGATCCTCGTGGATCTGCGCAATGGCCGTGGCGAGGTGGACGATATCGACCATCTGGGCAACCGCCGCGTGCGCTGCGTGGGCGAACTGGCTGAGAACCAGTACCGCACTGGCCTGGCGCGTATCGAAAAGGCTGTGAAGGAACGTCTGGGTCAGGCTGAGCAAGAGCCGCTGATGCCCCATGACCTGATCAACAGCAAGCCGATCTCGGCTGCTCTGAAAGAATTCTTCGGCGCATCGCAGCTGTCGCAGTTCATGGACCAGACCAACCCTCTGGCCGAAATCACGCACAAGCGCCGTGTGTCCGCTCTGGGCCCAGGCGGTTTGACCCGTGAGCGCGCAGGCTTTGAGGTGCGTGACGTGCACGTGACCCACTACGGTCGCGTTTGCCCTATCGAAACGCCTGAAGGTCCCAACATTGGTCTGATCAATTCGCTGGCTTTGTACGCCCGCCTGAACGAGTACGGCTTCATCGAGACGCCCTACCGTCGCGTGGTGGACGGCAAGATCACCAACGAAATCGACTACCTGTCGGCCATCGAAGAAGGCAAGTACGTGATCGCCCAGGCGAACGCGCAGCTCGACAAGGATGGTCGCCTGACGGGTGATCTGGTGTCTGCCCGTGAAAAGGGTGAATCCATCCTCTGCAGCGCAGACCGTGTGCAGTACATGGACGTGTCTCCTGCACAGATCGTGTCGGTGGCTGCCTCGCTGGTTCCGTTCCTGGAGCACGATGACGCCAACCGCGCGTTGATGGGCGCCAACATGTCGCGTCAGGCGGTGCCTGTGCTGCGTCCTGAGAAGCCACTGGTGGGTACGGGCATTGAGCGCGTGGCGGCTGTGGACTCCGGCACCGTGGTCACGGCCAACCGTGGCGGTGTGGTGGACTACGTGGACGCCACCCGCATCGTGGTGCGCGTGAACGACGCTGAAGCGGTGGCCGGTGAAGTGGGTGTGGACATCTACAACCTCATCAAGTACCAGCGTTCCAACCAGAACACGAACATCCACCAGCGCCCCATCGTCAAGAAGGGTGACAAGCTGGTCAAGGGCGATGTGATTGCGGACGGCGCCTCGACCGACTTCGGCGAAATCGCCATCGGCCAGAACATGCTGATCGCGTTCATGCCCTGGAACGGCTACAACTTCGAAGACTCGATCCTGATCAGCGAGCGCGTGGTGGCTGAAGACCGCTACACCTCGATCCACATCGAAGAGCTGGTTGTGATGGCCCGTGACACCAAGCTGGGTGCCGAGGAAATCACGCGCGACATTCCGAACCTGTCGGAACAGCAACTGAACCGCCTGGACGAGTCCGGCATCATCTACGTGGGTGCTGAAGTGCAGCCTGGCGACACGCTGGTGGGCAAGGTCACGCCCAAGGGCGAAACCACGCTCACGCCTGAAGAGAAGCTCTTGCGCGCCATCTTCGGCGAGAAGGCTTCGGACGTGAAGGACACCTCGCTGCGTGTGGACCAGGGCTCGTCGGGCACCGTGATCGACGTGCAGGTGTTCACCCGTGAAGGCATCCAGCGCGACAAGCGTGCCCAACAGATCATCGACGATGAACTCAAGCGCTTCCGCCTGGACCTGAACGACCAGCTGCGCATTGTGGAAGCCGATGCGTTTGACCGTATCGAAAAGCTGCTGACCGGCCGCGTCGCCAACGGTGGCCCACAGAAGCTGGCCAAGGGCACGAAGATCGACAAGGCCTACCTGGCCTCGGTCGAGAAGTTCCACTGGTTCGACATCCGCCCTGCCGAAGACGAAGTCGCGACCCAGCTCGAATCCATCAAGAACGCGCTGGAGCAAACCCGCCACAGCTTCGACCTGGCTTTTGAAGAAAAGCGCAAGAAGCTCACGCAAGGCGACGAGCTGCCTGCGGGCGTGCTGAAGATGGTCAAGGTGTACCTGGCTGTCAAGCGCCGCCTGCAGCCTGGTGACAAGATGGCCGGCCGCCACGGTAACAAGGGTGTGGTCTCCAAGATCGTTCCCGTCGAAGATATGCCTTACATGGCTGACGGTACCCCTGCCGACATCGTTCTGAACCCGCTGGGCGTGCCTTCGCGGATGAACATTGGTCAGGTGCTGGAAGTCCACTTGGGCTGGGCTGGCAAGGGCATTGGTCAGCGCATTGGCGACATGCTGCAGCAAGAAGCCAAGGCTTCTGAACTGCGCGCCTTCCTGGAAGAGGTCTACAACTCGCGTGGCCGCAAGGAAGACCTGTCGCAGCTGTCGGACGAAGACCTGATGGCCATGGCGCAGAACCTGACGGCCGGCGTGCCTTACGCAACGCCAGTGTTCGACGGTGCTTCGGAAGAAGAAATCAAGGACATGCTGAAGATTGCATACCCTGATGACATCGCCGAGCGCAAGGGCCTGACGCCTACCCGCACGCAAGCCTATCTGCACGATGGCCGCACGGGTGACCGCTTCGAGCGTCCCACAACCATCGGCTACATGCATTACCTGAAGCTGCACCACTTGGTGGACGACAAGATGCACGCCCGCTCGACCGGTCCTTACTCGCTCGTCACGCAGCAGCCGCTGGGTGGTAAGGCGCAGTTCGGTGGCCAGCGTTTCGGGGAAATGGAAGTGTGGGCGCTGGAAGCGTACGGCGCCGCCTACGTGCTGCAGGAAATGCTGACCGTGAAGTCCGACGACGTGGTGGGCCGTACCAAGGTGTACGAATCCATCGTCAAGGGCGAACACGCCATCGAAGCCGGCATGCCGGAATCGTTCAATGTGCTGGTCAAGGAAATTCGTTCCCTGGGCCTGGACATCGAACTCGAACGCTCCTGAACAGGATCGGGATTATTAAAAAAGTGAGCTGCTAGCGCTTGTTAATAAAGGCTTTGCGTATGTTTAAGCATCCAAAGCCCCGTGTATCAAGCGCTGGTAGCTATGATTTTTGACGAAAAGGAAAGAGTCACATGAAATCGCTACTCGACCTGTTCAAGCAATTCACGCCGGATGAGCACTTTGACGCCATCCGCATTGGCATGGCCTCGCCCGAGAAGATCCGTTCGTGGTCTTTCGGTGAAGTGAAGAAGCCCGAAACCATCAACTACCGTACGTTCAAGCCCGAGCGCGACGGCCTGTTCTGCGCCAAGATTTTTGGTCCTATCAAGGATTACGAATGCTTGTGCGGCAAGTACAAGCGCCTGAAGCATCGCGGCGTGATCTGCGAGAAGTGCGGCGTTGAAGTCACACAGACCAAGGTGCGCCGTGAGCGCATGGGCCACATCGACCTGGCCGCGCCTTGCGCCCACATCTGGTTCCTGAAGTCGCTGCCATCGCGTCTGGGCCTGGTGCTGGACATGACCCTGCGCGACATCGAACGCGTGCTGTACTTTGAAGCCTACGTGGTGACCGACCCCGGTATGACCCCGCTGAAGAAGTTCAGCATCATGTCCGAGGACGACTACGACGCCAAGCGCAAGGAATACGGCGACGAATTCATCGCCAAGATGGGCGCGGAAGGTATCAAGGACCTGCTGGAATCCATCGACATCGACCTGTCGATCGAGAAGCTGCGCGGCGACCTGACCGGCTCCGAAGTCAAGGTCAAGAAGAACGCCAAGCGCCTGAAGGTGCTGGAAGCGTTCAAGAAGTCGGGCATCAAGCCCGAGTGGATGGTGCTCGAAGTGCTGCCCGTGCTGCCCCCGGACCTGCGTCCGCTGGTGCCGCTGGACGGCGGCCGCTTCGCCACGTCGGACCTGAACGACCTGTACCGCCGCGTCATCAACCGCAACAGCCGTCTGCGCCGTCTGCTGGAGCTGAAGGCCCCTGAAATCATCGCCCGCAACGAAAAGCGGATGCTGCAAGAGGCTGTCGATTCGCTGTTGGACAACGGCCGCCGTGGCAAGGCCATGACCGGCGCCAACAAGCGCGCACTGAAGTCCCTGGCTGACATGATCAAGGGTAAGTCGGGCCGCTTCCGCCAGAACTTGCTGGGTAAGCGCGTGGACTACTCCGGTCGTTCCGTGATTACCGTGGGCCCAACGCTCAAGCTGCACCAGTGCGGTCTGCCCAAGCTGATGGCGCTGGAGCTGTTCAAGCCCTTCATCTTCTCGCGCCTCGAAGCCATGGGCATCGCGACGACGATCAAGGCCGCCAAGAAGGAAGTCGAATCCGGCACCCCCGTGGTGTGGGACATTCTGGAAGAGGTCATCAAAGAGCACCCCGTGATGCTGAACCGTGCGCCTACGCTGCACCGTTTGGGTATCCAGGCCTTTGAGCCCATCCTGATCGAAGGCAAGGCCATCCAGCTGCACCCCCTCGTTTGCGCGGCCTTCAACGCCGACTTCGACGGTGACCAGATGGCTGTTCACGTGCCGCTGTCGGTGGAAGCGCAGATGGAAGCCCGCACGCTGATGCTGGCCTCCAACAACGTGCTGTTCCCTGCTTCGGGCGAGCCCTCCATCGTTCCTTCGCAGGACGTGGTGCTGGGCCTGTACTACGCCACCCGTGACCGTATCAACGGCAAGGGCGAAGGCCTGGTGTTTGCTGACACCGGTGAAGTGCAGCGCGCTCTGGACGCCGGCGAAGTGGAACTGGCCGCCCGGATCACCGTGCGCATGACCGAGTGGACCAAGGACAAGGAAACGGGCGAATTCGTGCCTTCGACCTCGCTGGTGGAAACCACCGTGGGCCGTGCACTGCTGTCCGAGATCCTGCCCAAGGGCCTGCCGTTCTCGTACATGAACAAGGCGCTCAAGAAGAAGGAAATCTCGCGCCTGATCAACGTGTCCTTCCGCAAGTGCGGTCTGAAGGAAACGGTGGTGTTCGCCGACAAGCTGCTGCAAAACGGTTTCCGTCTGGCCACACGCGCTGGTATCTCCATCTGTATCGACGACATGCTGGTGCCTCCACAAAAGGCCAGCATCATCGAGCGCTCCGAAAAGGACGTGAAGGAGATTGCACAGCAGTACGCCTCCGGTCTGGTGACCTCGGGCGAGCGCTACAACAAGGTGGTGGACATCTGGGGCAAGGCCGGTGACGAAATCGGCAAGAAGATGATGGACCACCTGAAGGTCGAGAAGACCGTAGACCGCCACGGCAAGGAAGTGGACCAGGAGTCCTTCAACTCCATCTACATGATGGCCGACTCCGGCGCCCGCGGCTCTGCAGCCCAGATCCGTCAGGTGGCCGGTATGCGGGGTCTGATGGCCAAGCCAGACGGCTCGATCATTGAAACGCCTATCACCGCGAACTTCCGCGAAGGTCTGAACGTGTTGGAGTACTTCATCTCCACCCACGGTGCCCGTAAGGGTCTGGCCGACACGGCGCTGAAGACCGCCAACTCCGGTTACCTCACCCGCCGTCTGGTGGACGTGACGCAGGACCTGGTCGTGACCGAAGAGGATTGCGGCACTGCCAATGGTTCGCTGATGCGCGCCATCGTTGAAGGCGGTGAAGTGATCGAATCGCTGCGCGAACGTATCCTGGGCCGCACGGCTGCGGAAGACATCCTGCACCCCGAAAACCGCTCGGTGCTGGTGCCTGCCGGCACGATGCTGGAAGAAGACCTGATCGAAGAGATCGAGGCTGTGGGCGTGGACGAAGTCAAGGTGCGCACGGCGCTGACCTGCGAAACCCGCTACGGCCTGTGCGCCAAGTGCTATGGCCGCGACTTGGGCCGCGGTGGTTTGATCAACCTCGGCGAAGCCGTGGGTGTGATCGCTGCCCAGTCCATCGGTGAACCCGGCACGCAGCTGACCATGCGTACCTTCCACATCGGTGGTGCCGCTTCGCGTGCTGCCATCGCTTCGAGCGTGGAAGCCAAGTCCAACGGCGTGATCGGCTTCAATGCCACGATGCGCTACGTGAGCAACACCAAGGGCGAGCTGGTGGTGATTGCACGTTCGGGTGAAATCATCATCCAGGACGAGCATGGCCGCGAGCGTGAGCGCCACAAGGTGCCTTACGGTGCGACGCTGACCGTGAAGGCCGACCAGGCCATCAAGGCCGGTACGATTCTGGCCAACTGGGATCCGCTGACCCGACCCATCATTACCGAATTCGCCGGTCAGGTGAAGTTCGAGAACGTGGAAGAAGGCCTCACCGTCGCCAAGCAGGTCGACGAAGTGACCGGCCTGTCCACCCTGGTGGTGATCGACCCCAAGCGCCGTGGCGCTGCCAAGGTCGTTCGCCCACAGGTGAAGCTGATCGACGCACAAGGCCAGGAAGTGAAGATCCCCGGCACCGACCACTCGGTGACGATCGGCTTCCAGGTGGGCGCTCTGATCCAGGTGCGCGACGGCCAGGACGTGGGCCCCGGCGAAGTGCTGGCCCGTATCCCTGTCGAAGGTCAGAAGACCCGCGACATTACCGGCGGTCTGCCCCGTGTGGCCGAGCTGTTCGAAGCCCGTACGCCGAAGGACAAGGGCACGCTGGCAGAAATGACCGGCACCATCTCCTTCGGTAAGGAAACCAAGGGCAAGGTTCGTCTGCAGATCACCGATCCCGAAGGCAAGGTGTGGGAAGAACTCGTGCCCAAGGAAAAGAACATCCTGGTGCACGAAGGCCAGGTGGTCAACAAGGGCGAATCGATTGTGGACGGCCCCGCCGACCCACAAGACATCCTGCGCTTGCTGGGCATCGAAGAGCTGTCGCGCTACATCGTGGACGAAGTGCAGGACGTGTACCGCTTGCAGGGCGTGAAGATCAACGACAAGCACATCGAGGTGATCGTTCGCCAGATGCTGCGTCGCGTGGTGGTGGAGAACCCCGGCGAATCCACCTACATCGCTGGCGAGCAGGTGGAGCGTTCCGAGATCCTCAACACCAACGAAGCGCTGCAGGCCCAAGGCAAGATCCCTGCCACGTACTCCAACGTGCTGCTGGGTATTACCAAGGCATCGCTGTCGACCGACTCGTTCATCTCTGCGGCTTCCTTCCAGGAAACGACCCGCGTGCTGACCGAAGCGGCGATCATGGGCAAGCGCGACGAGCTGCGCGGCCTGAAGGAAAACGTGATCGTGGGTCGCCTGATTCCTGCCGGTACGGGTCTGGCCTACCACCAGGCGCGCAAGGCCAAGGAAGCCATGGACGACGCCGAGCGCCGCGCCATTGCCGAAGCAGAAGCCGCCGAAATGGCCGCGACTGCCGACGACTCCGAGGTGGAGAGCAGCGCTTCGGCGTCTGACGCCGCTGCCGACTAAGCCCTTGGGCTTTGTCTGAAAGCGCTCCCGTCCTGCCGCTAGGTGGGCCGGGAGCGTTTTTTATTGGAACCGTCTTTCTCTTTTTCTCTGTGCTTTGGCTATTGGTGCCATGGCCCGCCAGGGCCGCGCATTGCCTTGTTTGTGCCCTGTATGTGGTCGTCCCCCCTGTTCTGGATCTTGGTTGCGGTGATGGTGTTCTGGGCGCTGGGCGCTTACAACCGCCTGGTGCGCCTGAGGGCTGCAGTGCAAGCGGCTGATAACCAGTGGCAGGAGGTGCTGCGCCGCTGGGTACAGACGTCACAGGCCTGGCGGGCGGCTGCCCCGGTGCAAGCGGCTGATTTGGCGGACGGCGCTGCCTTGGCGGCGACTGAGCGGCTGGAGCACGCGAGCCAGGTGCTGGAAGCGGCCCTGGTGGCCGCCCAGACGCGGGGTGGAGAGCGCCTGCCCAGCCACCCGGAATGGGATGCTTGCCGCGCCTTGCTGGCGGCTGGGACCGACATGCTGGCCAACGCTGGCGGCACCGAGGGGGCAGAGATGGCGCCCTGGCGTGCGCAGGCTGCCGATTTGCAGGCCGTGACCACCATCGCCGCGCGCAATGCGGAGGACGCCATGCAGGCATACCAAGCGGCCATTGGCCAGTTCCCCGCCAGCGTGCTGGCGCGGGTCTGTGGCTTTGGTCCAAGGTAGCGGCGCCTCTGGCGCTACCGGCGAGCTGGCCGCCCCTCTTTTTTGAAGCTGTTGCACACTGCTGCGTGCTGACTTGTCACTGGATTCCTTGATGAACCCCTCTGCCCCACGCCCTGCGCGTCCCGCCCGACCCACCTCCCGACCTGCGGCCCCGCGTGCCCAGGCCGCCGCTTCGGGCTCGCCCGCCGCCGCGTACGGTGCACCAGCGTCTGCAGCGTCTGCAGCGCCTGCGGGCACCGGCGTGCCCTTGTGGCAGCAGCTGATGCTGGTGTGCCAGGCGTTGCAGGGCATTCGCGGAGGGCAGTCGGGTACGGCGGTGATCGAGGGCGTGGAACCGCGTCTGCGCCCCGGTGTGCAGGCGCTGTTGTTCCAGGTGCTGCGCAACCTGGGCCGGGCCGATGCACTGCGCAGCCAGCTCGTCGCCCGCAAGCCGCCCCCGGCGGCAGACGCGCTGCTGTGCACGGCGCTGGCGCTGGCGTGGGACCCGCAGGCCGCGCCCTATGAGCCCTTCACCTTGGTCAACCAGGCGGTAGAAGCCGCCAAGCGCGGCCAGGCCACGCGGGGGCAGGCCTCTTTCATCAACGCCTGCCTGCGCCGCTTTTTGCGTGAGCGTGATGCACTGGTGGCCGCCACCGATGGCGACCCCGTTGCGCGCTGGAATCACCCCGCCTGGTGGATTCGCCGGTTGCGGCAAGACTATCCGGCAGATTGGGAGCGCATTCTGCAGGCCAACAACGCACACGCGCCCATGGCGTTGCGGGTCAATCAACAAAAATGCACTCTGGCGCAATACCAGCAAGCGCTAGCAGCTATCAATTTAGAAGCGAAGGTGGTCGGGCCGCAGGGCCTGGAGCTGGCACAGCCCGTGCCAGTGCAAGTGCTGCCGGGGTTTGCTGATGGCTGGGTGTCGGTGCAAGACGCTGCTGCCCAGCAGGCGGCGCCCCTGGTGCTGCAAGGGCTGGATTTGACGCAGCCCTTGCGCGTGCTGGATGCCTGCGCCGCGCCGGGTGGCAAGACAGCGCATCTGCTGGAACATGCGCCCGCGGGCTCGCCGCTGCAGGTCACGGCGCTGGAGGTGGATGAAAAGCGCAGTGCGCGCATCCACGACACGCTGGCGCGGCTGGGCTTATCGGCGCAAGTGCTGGTGGCCGATGCGTCGCGCCCCCAGGACTGGTGGCAGTCGCAGTGCGGCGGAACCCCCTTTGACGCCATCTTGCTGGATGCACCTTGCACCGCCTCGGGCATCGTGCGCCGCCATCCTGACGTGCGCTGGTTGCGGCGCGAATCGGATGTGGCGCAGCTGGCGCAACTGCAGCGTCAGATTCTGGAAGCGCTGTGGCCGTTGCTCAAGCCGGGCGGGCGCCTGCTGTACTGCACCTGCTCGGTCTTCAAGGCCGAGGGCGACCTTCAGATCCAAACGTTTCTTGCACACAACACCAACGCCCAGTTGCTGCCCTCACCAGGCCATTTAATTCCAGGAGTGGGGGAAAAATCCGGGCCTGTCCGGGACAATCCGGTAGGTGACCACGACGGTTTCTTTTACGCCCTGTTGCAAAAATCGGCCCATTGAGTCCCTGGTGATTCGCTGGCTGCGCTTTGTCGTGTGCTGCTGGGCCCTGTGGTGGGCCCCCGGCGCAGCTGTTTTTGCGCAGCAGGACGCTGGCGAGGTGCAGGGCTTGCGCATAGAGCGTGCAGAGGATGGCCTCTACCTGGGTGCGTCGTTCGACTTCACCTTGCCCGATTTGGCCGAGGAGGCCTTGCACAAAGGCATTCCCATGTTTTTCGTGATGGAGGCCCAGGTTCGGCGCGACCGCTGGTATTGGTCAGACCGGGTCGTGGCTGAAGCCACGCGCTACCTGCGCCTGAGCTACCAGCCGCTCACGCGCCGCTGGCGGCTCAGCACCTCTTCGGTGCCGTTCACCAACAGCGGACTGGGCGTGGTGCTGGGGCAGAATTTTGACGAGCTGGACGAAGCCCTGTCCGCCATGCGGCGGGTGATTCGCTGGCGCATTGGAGATGCCGATGTGCTGGAGCCCAACGCCGCGCACACGGTGCAGTTGCGCTTCCGGCTGGACATGTCCCAGCTGCCGCGGCCCTTGCAGATTGGCGCCGTGGGTCGCTCGGACTGGAACCTGCTGGTGTTCCGCAGCCAGCGGCTGCCTTCGCGCGCGCAGCCTTAACCCCGCCTTTTTCTGAAATGCCTGCTGTGCCGGACGCTTCCTCCGCCCCCCGATCCGCCTCCGCCGAAGCCGCCAGTCGCGCCTCGGTTGCCGTGCGCTGGGCTGTGGGCGTGGGCGCCGCCACCATGACGGCCATCGGCCTGGTGCTGCTGTTCCTGCTCACACTCGCCACCAACAACCGGGCGCTGTACGAGCGCAACTACGCGTGGCTGTTTGGCGTCAACGTACTGGTGGCGGCACTGCTGCTGGGGGTGCTGGTGTGGATTGGCGCCCGGCTGGTCTTGCGATTGCGCAAGGGGCGCTTTGGCAGCCGTCTGCTGGTCAAGCTGGCGGCCATCTTTGCGCTGGTGGGGCTCATGCCGGGGGTGCTGATCTATGTGGTGTCGTACCAGTTCGTCACGCGGTCGATTGAAAGCTGGTTTGACGTGAAGGTGGAAGGCGCGCTGGTGGCGGGGGTGAACCTGGCTCGGGTGTCACTGGAGTCACAGGCCGCTGACATGGCCGCCAAGACGCGCACGGCCAGTGCGCAGGTGGCCCAGGGCTCATCGGCCACCGTGGGGCTGGCGCTGGAACGCATCCGCGACCAGCTGGGCGCCACCGATGTGGTGCTGTGGAATGCCGCCGGCCAGCCGATTGGCAGCGCGGGGCAGTCCCGCTTCAGTCTCAATCCCGAGCGGCCCAGCGCCGCCTTGCTGCGCTCGGTGCGTGAGCAGCGCGCTGTCACCCAGATCGAGGGGCTGGACGATATTGCCGACCCCAACGCCGTGCAGATGGCCCGCGTGAAAGTGCTGGTGCTGGTCGCCAACCCGGGGCTGGGCCTGTTGACAGAACCCCGGTTTTTGCAAGCCACCTTGCCGTTGCCCCCCGCGCTGGTGTCCAACGCCATCGAGGTCCAGGAGGCCAACCGCGAGTATCAAGAGCGTGCGCTGGCGCGCGGCGGCCTGCGCCGCATGTATGTGGGCACGCTCACGCTCAGCCTCTTCCTGGCGGTGTTTGGCGCGGTGCTGCTGGCGGTGTTGCTGGGCAACCAGCTGGCGCGCCCGTTGCTGGTACTGGCCGAGGGCGTTCGGGAGGTGGCCGCAGGCAACCTCAGCCCGAAAGCTGCCTTGCCGGGCAAGGATGAACTTGGTGGTCTGACCCGGTCATTTGCCATGATGACGCAGCAGCTGGCCGATGCGCGGGCGGCGGTGGAGCAAAGCATGGTCAAGGTCGATGCTGCCCGTTCGAACCTGCAAACCATTCTGGACAACCTCACCGCCGGGGTGATCGTGCTGGGGGAGGGCGGGATCATCCGCTCTTCCAACCCCGGCGCCACCCGCATTCTTCGGGCACCCATGGCGGCGTACGAGGGCCGACCATTGTCTGAAGTGCCTGGGCTGGCTGATTTTGCGGTAGCCGTGGAGCGGCATTTCCTGGCGTTTTTTGGTGACCGCGACCGCCACGGGCTGGACCACTGGCAGCAGCCTTTCGAGTTGCATGCATCGTCTGCTGGTGCGGGTCAGCACGCGACCAGCCTGGTGGCGCGGGGCGCAGAGCTGCCCGATGGCGCGCAATTGTTGGTTTTTGACGACATTTCAGAGATTGTTTCCGCCCAGCGCGCACAGGCCTGGGGCGAGGTCGCGCGCCGCCTTGCGCACGAAATCAAGAACCCGTTGACCCCCATCCAGCTGTCTGCCGAACGCCTGGAAATGAAGCTGTCGGGCAAGGTGCCGCCTGCAGAACAGGCCATCCTGGCCAAGTCGGTCAAGACCATCGTGGACCAGGTCGATGCGATGAAGCGCCTGGTCAACGAGTTCCGCGATTACGCGCGGCTGCCAGCGGCAGAGCTGCAGCCCCTGGACCTCAATGCCTTGATCGCCGATGTGCTGCATCTGTACGGCGAAGAAAACGCGTCAGTCCCCGTGAAAGCCGAGCTGGACCCGCGTTGTCCTCGCATCGCAGGCGATGCGCAACAGCTGCGCCAGGTCGTGCACAACCTGCTGCAAAACGCCCAGGACGCCACCATGCAGGCACGGGCAGAGGGCAAGGAAACAGAGCCTTTCGTTCGCATCTCGACCCGGTTGAGCGAGTCCTCGGGGCGGGTGCGGCTCAGCATTTCAGACAGCGGCACGGGCTTTCCTGCCCACATCCTGCAGCGTGCCTTCGAGCCCTATGTGACCACCAAGGCCCGGGGCACAGGCTTGGGTTTGGCGGTGGTGAAAAAGATCGCAGACGAGCATGGCGCCCGCATTGATCTGTCCAACCGCATGGAAAACGGCGAGTTGCGCGGCGCGCAAGTGTCGCTATCATTTGCCCCAGAAACCGCGGTGGTGTCTTAGTCACCCTCCGCACAACTCCTGCGGACTGTGTTAGTGCACACCTCGGGTGGTCGGGAAGTTGGCACCGGTGCTTGCGCATGGCGCCAACGGATCGTGGCCTCGGCACAGCCCATCCGGGCTGCAGTCCAGACTCCCGCCCAAAAGAAGCTGTGCAGAGAGTCCCATCGTTACCGCACGGCAGCATTCCTAGGCGCTTCTATACACATGGCAAATATTCTGGTGGTCGACGATGAACTTGGCATTCGCGACCTGTTGTCTGAAATCCTGAACGACGAGGGCCACAGTGTGGACCTGGCGGAAAACGCCACGCAGGCCCGCGCGGCCCGCCTCGCCAACCAGTACGACCTGGTGCTGCTGGACATCTGGATGCCCGACACCGATGGCGTGTCCCTGCTCAAGGAGTGGGCCGCCGCCAGTGTGTTGACCATGCCCGTGATCATGATGAGTGGCCATGCCACCATCGACACCGCGGTGGAAGCCACGCGCATCGGCGCTTTCTCCTTCCTGGAAAAGCCCATCACCATGCAAAAGCTGCTCAAGGCGGTGGAGCAGGGGCTGGCACGCAACCACGCGCGCCCGGCGGCTCCTGCCGCGGCGGCCCCCGCCGTCATGCAGGCGCCGGTGGACCCGAACGTGACCACATTTGCTGCCATCACGGTGCCTGTGGGCGTGGACCCCGGCCCGCACGCACACCAGGGCTTTGATCTGGACCGTCCTTTGCGAGAAGCGCGTGACGGTTTTGAAAAGGCGTACTTCGAGTTCCATCTCGCGCGAGAAGGTGGCTCCATGACCCGTGTGGCCGAGAAAACAGGCCTGGAACGCACCCACCTGTACCGCAAGCTGCGCCAGCTTGGTGTGGACCTGGGCCGCGGCAAGCGCAATTAATTTTCAGAAATTCCGTTTTGCTGGAAATTCTCTGGTTATAATTTGAGGCTCAGGCCCGGTAGCTCAGTCGGTAGAGCAGAGGATTGAAAATCCTTGTGTCGGCGGTTCGATTCCGTCCCAGGCCACCAAATTAAAAAGCCCTTGATCTCTGGTCAGGGGCTTTTTGCATTGCGCCTTCGGCTGGTGCTTCGATCCAAGCCACCCTTCAAAGCGCTCGCAATCGTGGCGCTTGCCGCACACGTTTCCGTTTTCAAACTGCTTCAGGTCGGCGCAATTGGCGCGCTGGTCTGCATTCCCCCGCTTCAAGATGGCTCTCCTGCAAGACGTCACCCTCGGCATCGACTTCGGTACCTCCAACTCGGCCATGTCCGTGCGCCAGGGGCAAGGCGCAGCGCGCATGATTTCGCTCGAAGGCGATGCCCGCACCTTGCCCACCGCCCTGTTCTTCAACGCGGAAGAGCAGCGTACGCACTTTGGGCGGGATGCGATTGCGCAGTACCTGGAGGGCACCGAAGGCCGTCTGATGCGTTCGCTCAAAAGCCTGCTGGGCAGTGCGCTGCTGCAGGACAAGACGGCGGTGCACCAGCAGTTGATCAGCTACCAGGACGTCATCAGCCTGTTTCTGCGCATGCTGGCCCAGAAGGCGCAGGCCGATCTGGGTGGCATGCCGGGGCGTGTGGTGATGGGCCGCCCGGTGCATTTTGTGGATGACGCCCCGGTGCGCGACCAGCAGGCTGAAGATGCGCTGCGCCAGGCGGCTGTGGATGCGGGCTTTGAAAACATCTCCTTCCAGCCCGAGCCGATTGCGGCGGCGCTGGACTACGAACAGCGCATCGACCACGAGGCAGTGGTGCTGGTGGTGGACATTGGCGGGGGCACCTCGGACTTCACGGTGGTGCGCCTGGGCCCCGGCCGCATGGGGCGCGCTGATCGCCTGGACGATGTGCTGGCCACCACCGGCGTGCATGTGGGTGGTACGGACTTTGACCGCCGCCTGAGCCTGGAGCTGCTGATGCCGCTGCTGGGTTTTCGGCACCTGGGGCCCAGCGGGCGCGAGGTACCCAGCCGGGTGTTTTTTGACTTGTCCACCTGGCATCTGATCCAGTGGCTTTACTCACCCAAGGCGCTGCGCGACGCCCAGGCTTTGCGCACTGACTACGCCGACCAGCGATTGCATACGCGTCTGATGACGGTGCTGAACGAGCGCTTGGGTCACAAGCTGGCCAACGCCATGGAGCAGGCCAAGATCGCCGCATCGGTGAGCCATGCGGATGCGCCCATCCCGCTGGACTGGATCGAACCTGCGCTGGCGTCCTGCGTCACGCCCGAGGGGCTGGAGCAGCACCTGGACGGCCCGCTGGCGCAGGTTGTGGCTTGTGCCCAGCAGTGCCTGCAGCGGGCAGGTCTGCAGGCGGCAGACCTGCATGCGATTTATCTGACCGGGGGCTCGTCGGCCTTGCGGCCTTTGCGCGACGCGTTGCGCAAAGCGTTTCCCGACACCGCCCAGGTGGAGGGAGACTTGTTCGGGGGCGTGGCCATGGGGTTGGCTGTGGCCCCTTGATTTGCTATCAAAAGAGAAGCTGCTAGCGCTTGCGGAATAAGCGCTAGAGCCATTTTTTCTTAAAACCTCATCGGTCATTGCGTTGACTGGCGCGCGCCTGCCGATGGGGCTCGGCCCGTGCGCTTGTCTCCCTCAAGCGTTGTCTTCGCCTTCGCCATCGCCTTCGCGCTTCCATTCCAGCGCGGTGTCGTACAGGGCGTTGCGCGATGCACCGGTCACTTCGGCCGCCAGCCGCACGGCGGTTTTCAGGGGCAGCTCTTTGAGCAGCAGGCGCAGCACGCGCAGGCTTTCGCCGTTGCCATCGCTGGCCACCGCCATCGGGTGCAGCAGCACCACGAATTCGCCCCGCGCGCGTTGCGCGCCCCCTTCCAGCCAGGCTGTCAAAGCGTGGGCGGGCTGGGTGGTGATTTCTTCAAACTGCTTGGTCAGTTCACGGGCCAAGGTCACCGGGCGTTCGCCCAGCGGGGCCAGCGCCTGCGCCAGTTCCTGGATGCGGTGCGGAGCTTCCAGCAGCACCACGCAGCGCGGCTCGCCCGCCAGCACCTGCACCGCAGCGGCGCGCTCGGCTTGCTTGACGGGCAGGAACCCCGCAAACACAAATCCCCCCTGTTCGGCACTGTGGGCCACGGCCCCCGCCGCGCTCAAGGCCGTGGTGATGCTGCTGGCTCCTGGCAGCGGCACCGAGCGCAGCCCTGCCTCGCGCACGGCCTGGACCAGCCGGGCGCCGGGGTCGCTCACGCCGGGCGTGCCTGCGTCGCTCACATACGCCACACGTTGCCCTTGCTGCAGCCGCTGCACCACCTGCTGGGCCGCCTCGGCTTCGTTGTGCTGGTGCACGGCCAGCAACTGGTGCGTGCTTTTATCGATGCCATAGGCCCGCAGCAGCGCCTGGGTGTGGCGCGTGTCCTCGCAGGCCACCGTGTCTGCCAGTTGCAGCACATGCAGGGCACGCAGGGTGATGTCAGCCAGGTTGCCGATGGGCGTGGCGACGACGTACAGGGCGCCCTGCGGATAATGCTGCGCTGCGGCCGCATCGCGTGCGGCGGCCAGTGCTGTTGCGAAAGATGCGCTCAATGAAATTCCTTGGAAAAAGGCCCGTCCCTACGGGCGCTGCGGCAAACGCCACCACCCGCCAACGCGGCAATGCTGCCGAAGACCGGGCGCTGGCGTATCTGCAGGCGCAAGGCTTGCAGTTGCTGGAGCGCAATTATCGAACGCCAGGGCGCGGAGGGGGCGAGATCGACCTCATCCTGCGCGAACGTGACGGTACGGTGGTGTTTGTGGAAGTGCGCAGCCGCAGCAGCAATGCCTTTGGCGGTGCGGGCTCCAGCATCGGTGCAATCAAGCAGCAGCGGGTGGTGTTTGCCGCGCGCCACTACCTGCTGCGCTACGCGTCGCCTCCGCCATGCCGCTTCGATGCGGTCCTGATCGAGGGGCAGATTCAGTGGATCAAGGCGGCCTTTGATGCGCAGTAATCCCGCATGGCAGATGCTGTGGCGCGCACCGTGCATCTCTGCGCTGGCTCCCGGCTCTGGGGCTTGCTGCGAGGCAACCCTTTGCTACAAAAGCGATAACAAGCGGCGGGTATCATCGGGCCCTCATGCTTGAGCAACGCATCCAACAACACTTCATCGACAGCGCCGATCTGAAATACCAAGCGGCGCAAGTCTTGAGCCAACCCATCGCCGCCGCCGTCCATGCCATCCTGGCCTGTGTGACCAGCGGTGGCAAAGTGCTGGCGTGCGGCAACGGCCCCTCTGCCGCCGAAGCGCAGCAGTTTGCTGCGTTTTGTGTGGCGGGGTTTGAACGCGACCGGCCCGAGCTTGCGGCCATGGCGCTGACAGCAGACAGCACGCTGTTGACGGCTTCGGCCAGTGGGCTGGACATGTCTTCCCAGCAGTTTGCCCGGCAGGTGCGGGCCCTGGGCCAGGCGGGCGATGTGCTGCTGGCGCTGTCGGTGTCGGGCAACGACGCCAACTTGCTGGCCGCCACAGAGGCAGCCCATGAGCGCGACATGACCGTGATCGTCTTGTCGGGCCGCACCGGAGGCCGTTTGGCAGCCGTGTTGCGCGAGACAGATGTGTTGATCAACGTACCCCATGACCGCGCTGCGCGCGTGCGCGAGGTGCATGCCCTGGTGCTGCATTGCATCAGCGATGGCGTGGACGCCCAATTACTTGGTGACCAGGAGATTTCTTGATGAAGCAGACCTTGAACCGCACCCTTTGTTCTTTGCTGGCCGCCGCTGCGCTGGCTGCAGGCCTGTCGGCTTGCGCTCCCTTGGTGGTGGGCGGCGCCGTGGTGGGCACCATGATGGCGGTGGACCGCCGTACCACCGGCACGCAGGTGGAAGATGAGGGCATTGAACTGCGCTCGGCCAATCGCCTGAGTGAGCTGCTGGGCGACCGTGGTCACGTCAACGTGACCAGCTTCAACCGCCAGGTGCTGCTGACGGGCGAAGTGCCCAGCGCTCAAGACCGTCAACGGGTCGAGCAAGTGGTGTTGGGGGTTGAGAACGTCCGCTCGGTGGTGAACGACCTGGCCGTGATGCCGCCCAGCAGCCTGGGGCAGCGTTCCAACGATACTTTCATCACCGGCAAGGTGCGCGCCAGCCTGGTGGATGCCAAAGACCTGTCCGCCAGCGCCTTCAAGGTGGTGACCGAGCGCAACGTCGTCTATCTGATGGGGCGTGTGACACAGCGTGAAGCGCAGCGCGCGACCGAAATCGCCCGAGGCGTGAGTGGTGTGAGCAAGGTGGTGCGCGTTTTTGAAATGCTGACCGAAGACGAACTGCGCAACATCACTCCGGCCCCAGTGGTGCAAGACGCGCCTCCAGCGTCGACTCCCCGCAACTGATCGCTTGAGAGATGCGTTCGCCGGCCCCTGAGGGCGGCGAGCGTGATTTCATCTTTGGGAGAGGCACACATCCTCCGGGATGGTGTGCTTGCAGGCCCCGCGCTTGCGGAAGTTCAGCGCGGGCCTTCCTTAGAGCGGCTAACAAAACTCTTCTGGCGTCGTTGCCGCGTCTTGTCGTACTACGCGTACTGCCTGCGACGCGGCGCCTAGCCAGAACCGCTTCGCTGAGTTTTGTTAGCCGCTCTTAGGGCTGATCTTTACTTGAGCCGCTTGATCAGGCTGGACGTGTCCCAGCGGTTGCCGCCCATTTTCTGAACGTCGGCGTAAAACTGGTCCACCAGCGCAGTCACAGGCAGACGCGAGCCGTTGCGCTTGGCTTCATCCAGCACCAGCCCCAGGTCCTTGCGCATCCAGTCCACGGCAAAGCCGAAATCGAACTTGTCGTCCACCATGGTCTTGCCACGGTTGTCCATCTGCCAGCTCTGGGCGGCACCTTTGCCAATCACATCCAGCACCTGCTTCATGTCGAGCCCTGCGTTCTGCCCGAATGCAATGGCTTCGGAAAGCCCTTGCACCAGGCCTGCAATGCAGATCTGGTTGACCATTTTGGCGAGTTGACCGGCGCCGCTGGAGCCCAGCAAGGTGAAGGCGCGCGAAAACGCCATGCCGATGGGTTGCGCTGCGGCAAATGCGTTGGCATCACCTCCGCACATCACCGTCAGCATGCCGTTTTGTGCACCGGCCTGGCCGCCCGAGACGGGGGCATCCACAAAATGCAAGCCCTGCGCCTTCGCGGCGGCATACAGCTCGCGCGCCACCTCGGCCGAGGCCGTGGTGTGGTCCACAAAGATGGCGCCGGGCTTCATGCCGGCAAAGGCGCCGTCGCTGCCCAGCGTGACCGAGCGCAGGTCGTCGTCGTTGCCGACGCAGCAAAAAAC
>NZ_CAXIAK010000050.1:0-23988 GCF_964021665.1 uncultured Acidovorax sp. | reverse complement strand
CCGGGGTTTTGCCCGACCCTCCCGCCACCACATTGCCCACTACGATGACCGGCTTGCCGGGATGCTGGGAGCGGAGCACGCCTATCTTGTAGAGCGCTGCCCGCAATGCGATCAGGGCGCGGTAGAGCTGGGAGACGGGCCACAGCGCCCAGCTGCGCGGGTTACGGCGCAGCCACATCGCTGGCCAGCCCTGCGGAGCACTGCCGGTGGCCCTGGTCTGCGCGGCCTGCCCGGGGGAAGGGGGCAAGGGCGGCTGCGTTGCCATGCCGCTCAGCGGCTGCCCGCGCGAGCGCCCGCGGTGGATTGCGTGGCGAAGGTGATCTGGGTCAGCCCCACGCGCCGGGCAGCTTCCATCACGGTGACCACGGACTGGTGGGGAGCCGTGGCATCTGCGCTGATGATCACGACGCTGTCTTTGCCGGCACTGGCAGCGCTGCGCAGCGCCAGGGCCACGGCGTCCACGCTTTTGCCTTCGACGCCGGTTTTGTTCACGGCGTAGCGGCCATCGGCCGCCACCGCCACGATGACTTCCTTGGGGTGGTCGCGCTGCTGCTCGGCATCGGCCACGGGCAGGGTCAGCTGCAGTTCGGTGAATTTGCTGTAGGTGGTGGTCAGCATCAGAAAGATGAGGATCACCAGCAGCACGTCGATGAACGGGATCAGGTTGATCTCGGGCTCATCCTTCGCACGGGGGCGGAAGTTCATGGGCATACCCCGCGCTGCTTACTTGCGGTGGCGCAGGATGTGGCGCACAAACTGCTCAGACGCCAGCTCCAAGGTGAGCAGGTAGGCATCCACGCGGCCACGGAAGTAGCGCCAGAAGATCAGCGCAGGGATGGCGACAATCAGACCAAAGGCAGTGTTGTAGAGGGCAATGGAGATACCGTGCGCCAGCTGCGCAGGGTTGCCGCTGCCCATGGCACCGGTTCCGCCCGTTTGCGAGCCAAAAATCTCGATCATGCCGATGACGGTGCCCAGCAAGCCCAGCAAAGGGGCTGCTGAGGCGATGGTGCCCAGCGCGCTCAGGTACTTTTCAAGCCGGTGCGCCACGGCGCGGCCGCTGCCTTCCATGGTGGCGCGCAGGTCGGCCTCGCTGCACTGGGGGTTGTTGTTGAGTGCGCGCAGCCCGGAAGCCAGCACCTCACCCAGCGCAGAGCTTTGGGCCAGCTGGTTCACCACGTCGGGCGTGGGCAGCGAACGCGACGAAACGGTAATGGCTTCATCCAGCAGCTTCGGGGGCGCGATGCGCGCTGTTTTCAGAGAGATGAAGCGCTCGCAAATCAAGGCCAGCGCCAGGACAGAGCAGGCAATAAGGGGCCAGATGGGCCAGCCTGCGGCTTGTATGATGGACAGCAATTCTCTCTCCGCTCGGATGTAGTCAGCCGGCAATTATGGCCCACGTGGCTGGCGCTTTGAGGTCACAAACCGTTACGAGAAATCTGCCAGTCTGGCATGTGCCACTCGCTCACAAAATCTGTGGATAACTTTGTGGGTAAGCGGGTGGGTATCCCACTTGAACCCGCGCCAATCCGTGCTTGGAACAGATTGCTGAAAAATTGAACAGCAAAAATGTCTTATAAATCAATAACTTGTACGTGTCTGCTTGTTTTGCACGGTGTGGGTGTCTCGGATCCATGTTGCACTAACGCACGCCCCGAGCTGTGGAGTACTGACCCTGCAGGCGCTCTGTCAACCCCAGGGCTGGACGATGTTTGAGTCGCCACAGCCCGCAGCGGCGCCGCGTATCTGGGAAGTTGGCGCGCTGTGCCGCGCCATTGCTGATGCGCTGGAGGCCCGGTTCAATCCTGTCGCGGTGCGCGGCGAGATCACCGGCTTCTCACGCGCATCCAGCGGGCATTGCTACTTCTCCATCAAGGACGCCAACGGCCAGTTGCGCTGCGCCATGTTCCGCCGGGCGGCAGGCCTGCTTGACTTTTCGCCGCGCGATGGGGAACTGGTGGAAGTGCGCGGGCGCCTGGGGGTGTACGAGGCCCGGGGCGATCTGCAGTTCATCGTTGAAAGCATGCAGCGCGCGGGGCAGGGCGCTTTGTTCGAGCAGTTTCTGCGCCTCAAAGCCCAGCTGGAAGGCGAAGGCCTGTTCGACCCGCGCCGCAAACGCCCGCTGCCGCTGCAGCCACGGGGCATCGGTTTGATCACCTCGCTGGGCGCAGCCGCCTTGCACGATGTGGTGACAGCCCTGCGGCGCCGCGTGCCGCACATACCCGTGGTGCTCATCCCTGCGCAGGTGCAGGGCGCTGCAGCGCCCCAATCCATGGTGACGGCACTGCGGCAGATGTACGCATTGGCCGAAGGCGAAGCCCCAGCAGACGGCGGAACAACGCCGGTGGTGGATGTGATCTTGCTGGTGCGCGGTGGTGGGTCTATGGAGGACTTGTGGGCCTTCAACGACGAGCAACTGGCGCGCACCATTGTGCAAAGCCCGGTGCCGCTGGTCAGCGGGGTGGGGCACGAGACCGATTTCACCATTGCCGACTTTTGCGCCGATCTGCGCGCGCCCACTCCCACGGCCGCCGCCGAACTGGTGGCCCAGCCCCGCGAGGTGTGGCTGGGCGCCCTCGATTTGCTGGCCGACCGGCTGGAGAGCGCCGTGCAGCGCCAGATTGACCTGCGCCACCAGCGCCTGGACCAGGCTGCGCAGCGGCTGGGGCGCCCATCGGGCCTGGCTGCGCGCGAGCAGTTGCGCCTGGCCCGCTGCGCGCAGCGCCTGCGGCACGGAATGCTATTGAATTTAGAGCGCCTTGCGCTGAAGAATAAAGCGCTGGAGGCCGATTTCGCTCAAAAAACGGCGCGCCACATCGCCCTGCAGCCAGACCGGCTGGAACGCGCCCGCCTGCGGCTGGAGCTGCTCAACCCGCACCTGGTGCTGCAGCGCGGCTATGCCCTGCTGACCGACAGCCAGGGCCATGCGGTGACCAGCGTGGGCCAGGCCCGCCCGGGCGATGCCTTGCGCGCCACGCTGGCAGACGGGGTGCTGGACGTGACCGTAGACCAGCCCCGCTTGCTGTAACGCGCTGCAGCCTTGATAGCGCCGTGCGTGACGGGCGAATGACAGTCGCTTGATCGCCACTTCGCTGCACAGGGCTATGGATCTTTCTACAATGCCCCGTCGCGTCAAATTGCGCGCCAGCGCGGCGGCCCGCTGCCAGCAGACGGCTGCCGCTCTTCCTGCATTGCAAACCACGAGGAATCACCACCATGGAACATACCCTTCCCCCGCTGCCCTACGCCATCGACGCACTGGCCCCTCACTACAGCCAGGAAACGCTGGAGTTCCACCATGGCAAGCACCACAACGCCTATGTGGTGAACCTGAACAACCTGCAAAAGGGCACCGAGTTTGAATCGATGACCCTGGAAGAGATCATCAAGAAGTCCTCCGGCGGCATTTACAACAACGCAGCCCAGATCTGGAACCACACCTTCTTCTGGAACTGCATGGCCCCCAACGGTGGCGGCGAACCCACTGGCGCCCTGGCCGACGCCATCAACGCCAAGTTCGGCTCTTACGCCGCGTTCAAGGAAGCCTTCGTCAAGAGCGCCGTGGGCAACTTTGGCTCCGGCTGGACCTGGCTGGTGAAGAAGGCCGACGGCAGCGTGGACATCGTCAACACCGGCGCCGCTGGCACGCCCCTGACCACCGCCGACAAGGCCCTGCTGACCGTGGACGTGTGGGAACACGCCTACTACATCGACTACCGCAACCTGCGTCCCAAGTTCGTGGAAACCTTCCTGGACAAGCTGGTCAACTGGAAGTTTGCCGAAGCCAACTTCGCCTGATTTCGCAAGCTGCCTGGTTTCGCCAGAGCATAAAAAAACGGCCGCGAGGCCGTTTTTTTATGGGCGCAGGCCTTGTCGCCTGCTCACTTCCTGGCGTTGAACACCGCCGCACTCACCAGCTTGCTGCCCGGCTTGATGCCCTTTTGCGCAAACCAGCCCTGGTTCATCTCCAGCACGTAGCGCACGGGCTTGGCAGAGCAGTGCGAGTCTTCGGTTTGTGGCTTCATGTCGGCCAGGTTCACGATGGTGCCGTCATCGGCCACAAAGGCAGCCGTCAGTGGCAGCAGCGTGTTCCTCATCCAGAAGCACTGCGTGGCGGGCTGTTCAAACACGAACAACATGCCTTCATGTGCGGGCATTTCCTTGCGGTGCATCAGGCCGGTTTGGCGCTCCTGGGGCGATGCCGCCACCTGCGCCTCAATGCGGTGCATGCCCGCCGTGATTTCGATGCGCGGCAAGTTCATTTGGGGTTGGCCTTGGGCGGCGGCGGGGGCTGTGCTGGCCAGGGCAATCAGGCTGGTGGCAAGCAGCCGGGCGGTGGCGGGTGAAAGGCGGGGCATGGTGGCTTTCAGGAAAGGTTGCTGGGTTGCGCGCTGCGCGACTGGCCCGCATTTTCATCGAACTCTGACGGGCGCCGCCGCGGGTTTGGAGGCTTGTGTTTGGAGGCTTGCCCTGGGTGCAGGTTCCGCGTTGTGCGCCGGGCCGAACAACAGGCCCTAAAATGAAAAAGTTTGCCGCCTGGCCGGGCGCTTGCCGCCCGCAGGCCATCCCGCTAACCCCTGATTCACCGGTTGAACCCTGTTTAGCCGCTACGGAGACCCTTGCCCATGACCACTTTCCAGCACATCCAGGTTCCTGCCGAGGGGCAGAAGATCACCGTCAACGCCGACATGTCGCTGAACGTGCCCGACCAGCCCATCATCCCGTTCATTGAAGGTGACGGCGTGGGCCGCGACATCACGCCCGTGATGATCAAGGTGGTGGATGCTGCCGTGGCCAAGAGCTACGGCGGCCAGCGCAAGATCCAGTGGATGGAAGTGTTTGCGGGCGAGAAGGCCACCCGCATTTACGGCCCTGATGTCTGGTTGCCCGACGAAACCCTGCAGGCCGTGCGCGACTACGTGGTGTCCATCAAAGGCCCGCTCACCACGCCCGTGGGCGGCGGCATCCGCTCGCTAAACGTGGCCCTGCGCCAGGAGCTGGATCTGTACGTGTGCCTGCGCCCCGTGCAGTATTTCAAGGGCGTGCCTTCGCCGCTGAAAGAGCCTGAAAAGACCAATATGGTCATCTTCCGCGAGAACTCGGAAGACATCTACGCAGGCATTGAATTCCCTGCCGAGTCCGACAAGGCCAAGAAGCTCATCGCGTTTTTGCAGAACGAACTGGGCGCCACCAAGATCCGCTTCCCCAACACCTCGGGCATTGGCGTCAAGCCCGTTTCGCGCGAGGGCACCGAGCGTCTGATCCGCAAGGCCATCCAGTACGCCATTGACAACAACAAGCCCAACGTGACCATCGTGCACAAGGGCAACATCATGAAGTACACCGAAGGCAGCTTCCGCGACTGGGCCTACGCCCTGGCGCAGAAGGAGTTTGGTGCCGAGCTGATTGACGGCGGACCATGGTGCAAATTTGCCAACCCCAAGACGGGCAAGGAAATCATCATCAAGGACAGCATTGCCGATGCCTTCCTGCAGCAGATCTTGCTGCGCCCCGCCGAGTACTCGGTGGTGGCCACGCTCAACCTCAACGGCGACTACATCTCTGATGCGCTGGCCGCACAGGTGGGCGGCATCGGCATTGCGCCGGGGGCCAACATGTCTGACTCAGTGGCCTGCTTTGAAGCCACCCACGGCACTGCGCCCAAGTACGCGGGCAAGGACTATGTGAACCCCGGCTCCGAAATCCTCTCCGCCGAGATGATGCTGCGCCACATGGGCTGGAAGGAAGCGGCCGACCTGATCCTGACCTCGCTGGAAAAAGCCATTGGCAGCAAGAAGGTGACTTACGACTTTGCCCGCCTGATGGACGGTGCCACGCAGGTGAGTTGCTCGGGCTTTGGGCAGGTGATGATTGACCAGATGTGACGCAGGCCGCGGCCCGTGGGGGTGGGGCACATACCCCACCTGCCTGACTGCTGGGGCGGCTCGCGGGGCTTGAATCAAAAATAGCTGCTAGCGCTTGATTCGTGAGCGCTAGCAGCTATTTTTTTGATAGTGAGCGTGAATAGTGGGCGTCAGCCTGCCGCACCGTGCTAGCCCGAGGGGCTTACTTCAATACCGTCTTGATGATGCTTGAGAAGTCCAGCGCACCATTGCCGGCTATCGAATGCATGGCATACAGGTTGCGCGCCAAGCCGCCCAGTGGGGTGCTGGCCTTCACTGCTGCAGCGTTCTCTTGTGCCAGGCCCAGGTCCTTGAGCATCAGGTCCGTTCCAAACCCGCCCGCGTAGCCCTTGCTGGCGGGGGCCGTTTCCATCACGCCGGGGTAGGGGTTGTACTTCTCCAGCGCCCAGTTGCCGCCCGAGCTGCGGCGCATGATTTCGCTCAGCACCTTGGGGTCCAGGCCGTTCGCCACGCCCAGGGCGATGGCTTCGCTGGTGCCTGCCATCAGGATGCCCAGCAGCATGTTGTTGCAGATCTTGGCCGTCTGGCCAGCGCCCACGCTGCCGGCGTGGAAGATGTTGGCGCCCATTTTTTCGAGCACGGGGCGGGCGCGTTCCAGGTCGGCGGCGTCGCCGCCCACCATGAAGGTGAGGGTGCCTGCAATGGCGCCGCCGGTGCCGCCGGACACGGGGGCGTCGATAAAGGCCACGCCTTTGGTCTTGGCGGCCTCGGCCACCTTGCGGGAGGTGGCGGCTGCGATGGTGGAGCAGTCGATGATCAGCGTGCCCGCAGGCAGCTGGGCCAGCAGGTCGCCTGTGCCGAGGAACAGGCCTTCCACATGCTGGCTGGCGGGCAGCATGCTGATGACGACTTCGGCCCCCTGCACGGCGGCTTTGGCGTCGGCGGCGATGGGCACGCCGTCTGCGGCCAGCTTGTCGCGGGCGGGTTGGGAGAGGTCGAACGCCCGCACTTCGTGGCCTGCCTTGTGCAGGTTGTGTGCCATGGGGCCGCCCATGTTGCCGAGGCCGATGAATGCGATTTTCATGTGTTGTCTCCTGTGGTCGGTCTAAGGTGAAAGGTGTTTTGCTATTTCCGTTGCTATTGAATTGATAGCTGCTTGCGCTTGATTCATAAGCGCTAGAGGCTGACTTGGCTCTGATCTCAAAGCGTCAGCCGTCCTTGTCAAAGATGCTGTGCCGTTTGCCTGCTTTGGCAGCTTTTCCTGATGGTCCCTTCGGCGCAGTGGCTGTTTTTTTGGCGGATGCGTTGGAAGGTGTTTTGGGCGCGGTTTTGCCTGCAGCGGGCTTGCGGCGCGGCGATGCCTTGGCCTGCGGGTTGTAGGCCAGGGCTTCGTTCAGCCAGAAGTTCCACTGCGCGCGGGTGGCGTAGCCGTTGGGCTCCACCCAGAAGTAGCCTTGCATGCCCCCGCCGGGCGAGAGTTCGCGGGTGTTCTGCATCTCTTGAAACTCGCCATGGCGATCCGGCGGCAGGCGCACCAGCAGCTCTTCGCCCTTCACGCCCATGCACAGCTTGCCGTCCACAAAAAAGCAGTAGCAGCCGAACATGCTGCGCTCGTCCACATCGCTGCGCTGCGCCAGGGCCGTGCGCAGGGCGCCGATGAGGTGCAGGGTTTCGTCGCTGAGTGGGCGGGTGGCCATGGCCTTGAGTGAAATAGGCCGCTAGCGCTTGATGGGTAAGCGCAGGCAGCTATCAAAAACAGAGCGTTTTGGCGAGCGCTGGGGCATCAGCGAATCACCTCCGGCGCATCGCCATCGAGCATGCGGCGGGCGATGATGACGCGCATGATTTCGTTGGTGCCTTCCAGAATCTGGTGCACACGGGCGTCGCGCAGCAGGCGCTCCAGCGGGTATTCGCGGATGTAGCCGTAGCCGCCGTGCAGTTGCAGGGCCTCGTTCACCACGTTAAAGCCTGCATCGGTGGCAAAGCGCTTGGCCATGGCGCAGTAGGTGGTGGCGTCGCGCGCCCCGGCGTCGAGCTTGCTGGCGGCCAGGCGGACCATCTGGCGGGCGGCGACCAGTTCGGTCGCCATGTCGGCCAGCTTGAACTGCAGCGCCTGGAAGCTGGCGATGCTTTTGCCAAACTGCTTGCGGTCTTGCATGTATTGCTGCGCCTGGGCGAGGGCACCTTGCGCTGCGCCGACGGAGCAGGTGGCAATGTTGATGCGCCCGCCGTCCAGGCCCTTCATCGCGATCTTGAAGCCTTCGCCTTCTTGCCCCAGCAGGTGGTTGGCAGGGATGCGCACGTTGTCAAAGCTGATGGTGCGGGTGGGCTGGCTGTTCCAGCCCATCTTCTGTTCCTTCTTGCCGTAGCTGATGCCGGGCGCATCGGCAGGCACGGCAAAGGCGCTGATGCCGCTGGCGCCAGATGCGGCGTCGCCCGCTGCACTGGATCGCGCCATGAGCACCAGCACATCGGTGCTGCCTGCGCCGCTGATGAAGGCTTTGCTGCCGTTGATGACGTATTCGTTGCCCACCAGCTCGGCCCGGGTCTTGAGCGATGCGGCGTCAGAGCCCGCGCCGGGCTCGGTCAGGCAGTAGCTGGCCAGCTTTTGCCCGGTGGTGAGCAGCGGCCCCCAGTGGTCGCGCACGGCGGGCTGGGCCCAGGTGCCTAGCATCCAGGTGGCCATGTTGTGGATGGTGATGAAGGCGGTGGTGCTGGGGTCTACGGCCGCCATTTCTTCAAACACCAGCGTGGCGTCGAGCCGGGGCAGGGCGAGGCCGCCGGCGGCTTCGGGGGCGTACAGGCCGCAAAAGCCCAGCTCGCCTGCTTTGGCGATGGCTTCTTTGGGGAAGATGCCTTCGGCGTCCCACTCTGCCGCGTGCGGGGCCAGCTCGGCCAGGGCAAAGTCGCGGGCGGTTTGGGCAAAGGCGCGTTGTTCTTCGGTCAGCTCAAAGTCCATGGCGTTGTCTCTTGTCTTGTTGTGGGGCTTTGGATGAGTGGGGCGTCAAGGCTTTAGGGCTTGGCCGGGCTGTCGTTGCTCAGCCAGCGCATCAGGCCTTTGCGCCGCTCTTGCGTTTTGCGCGTGAGGCATTGGTGGTACAGGCGCGGGCCTTCGGGCTGGGTTTCGGTGGCTTGCGTCTCGCGCTTGCATTGCATGGTGCGTTCGCGCACCCAGGCGGAATGTTCTTGCCGCAGTTGCGGGCGTTCGTGGGCCGACAGGGCGCGCATCAGGTCTTCGTACAGGATCTGGATGGTGGTGTCTGCCGCTTGAAAGTCTTGCACCGCGCAGGCATTGACTTCGGCCACCGTGCCGCCGGGTTGGCAGGCTGCGCCCGCCTGGGCGTGGGCCAGGGTGTCCATCTGCATCACGCACGCAGTACCGAAGACCATGGCCCATTTCCGCATCGTTGTCTGAAAAGTTTGCATGCCCTGCTTTTACCACCGCCTGCAGTGCTCGAAACCGGCGCTGTCCAGGCCAGTGCCACCGTGCAAGGGCCGCCATCTCACGGTTCAGGCACAGGTGGCGTCCCCCTTCCCGCGCAAAGCGCGAGAGAAGGGGGAAGGCGCGCAGCGCCTCAGGGGGATGTCACTTCAGACTGATCGTGGTGTTCACACCCTGGCTGCTGGTGCTGTCGTCAAACCAGCGTGCAGTCACCGTCTTGGTCTGTGTGTAGAACATCACGACTTGCTTGCCGTAGGGGCCCAGGTCGCCCAGCTTGGAAGCGCGCGAGCCGGTGAACGAGAAGATGGGCACAGGCACTGGGATTGGCACGTTGATGCCGACCTGGCCCACGTCGATCTCTTCCTGGAACTTGCGCGCTGCGGCGCCGCTTTGGGTGAAGATGGCGGTGCCGTTGCCGTTGGGGTTGGCGTTGATGAATTCAATGGCTTCGTCCAGCGTGTCGGCAGCGGCCAGGCACAGCACGGGGCCAAAGATTTCCTGGTCGTAGATGGACATGCCGGGCTTGACTCCGCTGAATATCGTGGGGCCGACGAAGTTGCCGTTTTCGTAGCCGGGCACGCTGGGGTTGCGACCGTCCAGTTCCAGGGTGGCGCCGTCGGCAATGCCGCGCTCGATCAGGCCCACCACGCGGTCGCGGGCTGCGCAGGAGATCAGCGGGCCCACATCGGTGCCTCTTTCCGTGCCGCCGCTCACCTTGAGGGTCTTGGCCTTGGCCACCAGTTCGGGAATCCACTTTTGCGATTCGCCCACCAGAATGACGACCGACAGGGCCATGCAGCGCTGGCCTGCCGCGCCAAAGGCGGCACCGGCCAGGGCGTTCAGGGTTTGCTCCTTGTTCGCATCGGGGGCGACGATGGCGTGGTTCTTCGCGCCCATCATGCACTGCACGCGCTTGCCGTTGAGGCTGGCGCGGTTGTACACATGGGTGCCCACCTTGGTGGAGCCTACGAAGCTGATGGCCTTGATATCGGCGTGGTCGCAAATGGCGTTCACTGCGTCTTCACCGCCATGCACCACGTTGAGCACGCCTGGGGGAATACCGGCTTCGAGCGCCAGTTCGCACAGGCGCATGGTCACCATGGGGTCTTGCTCGGAGGGCTTGAGCACAAAGGTGTTGCCGGTGGCAATGGCCATGGGGAACATCCACAGCGGGATCATTGCGGGGAAGTTGAAGGGGGTGATGCCCGCGCACACGCCCAGTGGCTGCAGCACGGTGTAGGTGTCTACGCCATTGGCCACGTTGTTGGCCAGCTCGCCCAGTTGCAGGTTGCCAATGCCAGCAGCGTGTTCCACCACCTCCAGGCCGCGGAAGACGTCGCCTTCGGCGTCGGGCAGGGTCTTGCCTTGCTCGGCCGTGAGCAGCGCGGCCAGCTCGCTCATGTTTTCGCGGATCAGCTGCTGCAGCTTCAAAAAGATGCGCGAGCGGGTGCCAATGGGGGTCTTCTTCCAGGTCTTGAACGCTTCCTTTGCGCTGGCCACGGCGGCGTTGATTTCTTCAGGCGTGGCGAAGGGCACGCGGGCCAGCACTTCTTGCGTGGCGGGGTTCACCACGTTGCGCCACTGCGTGGTCTTCGATTCAACAAACTGGCCGCCAATGAGCAGCTTGACGGTGGGGGCCAGGACGGCCGTGGATGTAGGTGCGTTCATGTTGTCTCCTCAAAGGGGTGTCTCAGGACAGCAGTGCGTGAGCAAAGCCAGCTGCCGCATGGTATGTGTGCAAAAAACAAATAACAATACGGATTTATGCACTTATGATCTGCAAAAATGCACATCGCAGGCGGCGCATAAAACCGCCGCAATAGAGGACGACCGGTATGGATTGGGACAACCTGCGCTATTTTCTGGAACTGGCCCGCGCGGGCACGCTGGCGGCGGCAGCCCGGCGCCTGGCGGTGGAGCACACCACGGTATCGCGCCGCATCCAGGCGCTGGAAAAGCAGATGGGCGCAGCGCTGTTTGCGCGCGAGGCCGGGGGGCACCGGCTGACCGAGGCTGGGCGCCAGTTGCTGCCGGTGGTGGAGGCGATGGAATCCGCCGTGATGGGCGCAGAACGCGCCGCACCCGCATCGCACGAAGGGCCCTCAGGCTTGGTGCGTGTGGGGGCAACCGAAGGGTTCGGTACGTTGATACTGGCGCCGCACCTGGCACAGCTCACGCGCAAGCACCCGCATTTGTCGATTGACTTGCTGGCGCTGCCGCGCATGCTGCACCTGTCGCGGCGCGAGGCGGACATCGTGATATCGCTGGAGCGGCCCACACGCGGCTCGGTCATCGTGAGCCGGCTTTCTGACTACAGCCTGTATCTGTACGGGCAGCGCGAATACCTGGCCCGCAAGCCGCTGGTGGCCACGCGCGAAGATCTGCGCCACCATGCGTTCGTGAGCTATGTGGACGATTTGCTGTTCACCAAAGAGCTGCAGTTTCTGGACGCTTTGCACCAGCCCGAGCGCTTCGCGTTTCGCAGCACCAGCATCACGGCGCAATACGAAGCCGTGCGCGCGGGGGCGGGCCTGGCGGTGTTGCCCGCGTTTTTGGCTGACCGCGACCCGGTGCTCACACGCGTCTTGCCGCAAGAGGGGCAGTTCACCCGCACGTTCTGGATGAGCATGCCGTCGGAATCCAAGCACCTGGCGCGCATGCAGGTGACCTGGGCATTTCTGCGCGAAACCGTGGCCGCGCAGCAAGAGCTGCTCAAGCCCAAGGCTGTACGTTAGGCGAGCGCTGGTGCCCCCCCCTGCGACCCGGCTGAGGATTAAGCGGGAGTAAGACCTGTTGGAGGAGTAGCGTCGCCCTGGCTCGGCGCGCTTGGCAAGGTCAACTCAACCCAGAAGCAGCTGCCCTTGCCCAATTCGCTCTCCACGCCCACGCGTCCGCCCATGCCTTCTACCAAGCGCTTGCAAAGCGCCAGCCCCAGCCCCGCACCTTCAAAAGAGCGCGTGACCGATCCGTCCATCTGTTCAAAGATCGTGAAAAGCCTGGGCTGGTCTGCGGCGGCAATGCCAATGCCCTGATCGATGACCCGCAACGACCATGTGGTGCGCTCGCCTGCTTCCTGGGCATGGATCTCCAGGCGGATGGCGCCGCTGTGGCTGAACTTCACGGCGTTGTCGAGCAGGTTCAGCAGCACTTGCTGGATGCGTTCTGCGTCACCCAGATGCCACTGTGCGGGCAGGCCTGGTGCGGGCACGAGTTCCAGCGACAAGCCTTTTTGTGCCGCAAGCGGGGCGATCAGCCTTACCGAGCTGGCAGCTACATCGGGCACGGACAAAGGCTCTTGCTGGAAGGGGACCTGGTGTGCCTCCAGCGCCGCCAGGTCGATCAGATCGTTGAGCAGCACCATGAGCTTTTTCGCGGCCGTCTGCACTTCTTGCAGCATGGGCCGTACATCGGCTACGGCCGCACGCTTCAGTGCCAGTTCCGTCATCCCCATGATGAGCGTCATGGGCGTGCGCAGCTCGTGCCCCATGTTCGCCAGGAATACGGTTTTGGTGCGCAATGCTGCTTCAGCCGCCTGCTTGGCCACAGAAAGAGCCGCGGTGCGCTCCTTGACCCGCTCTTCCAGCAATTGCCGCTCTTGCTGCAGCACGCTCTCTAGGCGCACACGCTCTGTCACATCGCGGCCAATGCTGTGGTAGCCGGCGGGCCGGCCGCGGGCGTCGAAATAGGCCCGGCCAGTCATTTCAAACCAGCGGATTTCGCCGTTCTTGCAAGGCAGCGGCAGGATGGCCAGACGTTCTTTCTGGTGAAGGGCCCGGTCCAGGCGCTGCGCGCCCTCGGACGTCAAGATGGCGGAGATGGGCCGCCCAATCACTTCATGCGCAGGCACGCCGCGCAGCCGCTCGTCGGCAGAACTCACATCTGCCACGGTCATGTCTGGGTTGAGGCGCCAGATCACGTCCTCTGCACCTTCAGTGAGCAGCCGGTACTGCTGCTCGCGCTTGGACAGGTGCTTGTACAGGCGCTCGCCATGCGAAACGAAGATATGAAAACACATGCTGCACAACAGCGTTGCCAGCGTGAAAACGATCAGCGCGTGCTGCGTGTAAGGGTGGGACTGGATGCTGTTGGTACCCAGCACCAGTGCCAGACTGGCAAACGTGTAAGCAATACCCGCTCGCTTGTCCAACAGGATGTAAGCGGTGCCTATCCCCGTGAGGAACCAGACGGCTCGAAGCTCATTGGCCTGAGATTGCGTGAGTGCATAGGTGAACAGCAACAGCGCCGCCACCGTCATCACGACAGATACCGCGACGTAGTGCTGGGGGGCTGTCCGCACAATCGCCCACAACGCCAGCATGAGCAATATGCCCCCCATCAGCACCTGGCTCCAATAGGGCGGCGGCACGATGAGCGGCGTCAGCCCCAGAACTAGCAGAACCAGGCTGAACCCCACATTGGCCAGCAGTATCCAGTTGAGCAGGCGTATCTGGAACGCACGCATGCTGATGACGCTGGGCAGGGAGAAGGGCATGGTGCTCGCCACTTTGAGATGAAGTCTATATTTTATGTTTTTATCATAAATTTTTTTTCAAAAAAATCAAATTTTATGATTGCAAGCCACGGCACATTTGGCTTGGTGCTGGGAAGAAGCAGCGCGCTGCCCCGGCGTCGCACTGCGTGTGCGTGGGGGTCTGCCCAGATTTCCACTGCGGTGAGCTTGAAGGCGGCGCCATGAAAAAAGGGAACGTGACAATCACGTTCCCTTGGTAATTTGGGTGTATCGGCGGGGAATGGCTCAGCGTTTTTCTACACCTAGGGTGAGCATTTCATGGGGCTAAAAAAGACCCACATACCGAATGCTCAACATGCCAATCAAAGCGCTGCCGGTGCGCGTTTGCGGTCACGTTCGTCGTCGGGCCAAGCGTTCAAAATTGTGGTGTTCATGGGAAAAGCTCCTGAGATAGTCAGTCAACGCACTTACCGGATGGGTGGTTGACAGCATCGCCTTCACAAACACAAAAACTTGCACCGGTTTCGGTCAGAGATGGAGGGGGCTGCGCCACCTTGCAGAAACTCGCAGGCAGAAAAAAGCCCCGGAGTGCGGCAATGCCGCTAAGTTAAGCAAAGGCCCCTCGGGGCCTTTGTTGTTTGTAAAGTACGAGCCATGTGAACTGAGCTGGCCCGTGTCGGCCAGCGGATGGCCGATGCTGCTGCAAGAGTACCTGAGCGATACCCACGAGTTTGCGAGCCCCGAGCAATGGGGCGTCGTTCAAAGCAACATACCCCAGCAGTGGATTGAACAGGCCTTGCAGATGACGGGTGTAGCCACGCTGCGCAAGCGGCGACTGCCCATGGAGCAGGCACTTTGGCTGGTATTGGGTGTGGCCTTGCTTAGAGACCGCTCCATCGTGAACGTGGCCGAGGTACTGGAGCTGGCACTGCCTGGGCAGCACAATGAACCCATCAGCTCCAGCGCGCTGAGCCAGGCGCGCCAACGGCTGGGCAGTGAGCCCCTGCAATGGCTGTTTCGCCACACTGCTGCCCATTGGGCGCACCAGCAGGCCGCTCGCCACCGCTGGCAAGGCTTGGCGCTGTACGCATTGGATGGCGTGGTCTGGCGTACCCCCGACACACAAGACAACCGCCAGCACTTTGGTTGCCAGCGCAACCACGCAGACCACCAAAGTCCCTTCCCCCTGGTGCGCATGGCCTGCTTGCTCGATGCCAGAGCTCGTTTATTGGTAGATGCCAGCCTGGATGCCTACGACACCAGTGAGTACGCATTGGCTGAACGCTTGTGGCCGAAGTTGCCGCCTGACTCGCTGGTGATCGTGGACAAAGGCTTTTACTCAGCGGGCCTGTTGTGGCCGCTGCAGCATCGCCAGGGACGCCAGTGGCTGATCCCCGCGCGCGCAGGGCTCAAAGGTGAAGTGATGCAAACACACGGCCCGGGCGATGTGAGGCTGCGCATGAAGGTCTCGCCCCAGGCGCGCAAGAAAGACCCCGGCTTGCCGCTCACGTGGGAGGTGCGCGCCATCACCCGTGAACTCGATGGCAAACCCAGAACCTTGTTCACGTCCCTGATGGATCCGGCACGCTACAAGGCCGAGGAGGTGTTCGCGCTGTACCACGAACGCTGGGAGATTGAGCTGGCCTATGGAGAGATGAAGACGGACATGCTGGGCCAGGCGATGACGTTGCGCAGCCAGCAACCCGATGGGGTCAAGCAAGAGCTGTGGGCCACCTTGCTGATGTACAACCTGATCCGTCTGGAGATCACGCGCATTGCAGATGAGGCCAAGGTGCAGCCTTGCCGCATCAGCTTCATCACGGCCTTGCGCTACATCGTCGATGAGTGGCTGTGGAGTTCAAGCTCGCGCACACCCGGCGCCATCCCAGGCAAGCTCAAGGCCATGCGGCAAAACATCCGCCGCTTCGTGCTGCCCCCTCGCAGATCCGAAAGACGGTATCCGCGTGAGGTTCGCATGACCAAGACCCACTACCCCATCAAGAAAAATGCCGCTCAGGCTTAACTGAGCGGCATTGCCGGAGTGCGGGGCTTTGACAGAGGAACCTGGAGATGCGACGCCAATGTCGCCTGTTGCTTAGCAGCGGGCAGGAGAGCGTTTGCGATCGCGTTCGTCGTCGGGCCAAGCGTTCAACATGTGGGTGGTGTTCATACTGGAAAACTCCTGTGATGGAACCACAACGTGCGCCGTGCATGCCCGGTTGACACCCTGATCCAAAAAATTTCTGTTTTTTGTATGGCTTGATTTGCTCCTGAATTGATAGCTGTTGGCGCTTTCTGGGTAAGCGCTAGGCCCAAAAATCGTCAGCAATAGCCGGTGATGCTCATTCAAGCAGGGCTGCTGGCACCCATGTCTTCCAGGGCCGCAGAAATCTCCAGCCACCGCTCTTCGAGCTTTTCCGTTTCGTCTTGCCCTTGTTTTAGGCGTTTGCCGCAGTCGGCAATTTCCGCAGGGGGCAGGGGCTGGGTGAGTCGGGTTTCCAGTTCAGCACGCTCGGCGGCCAAGGTGGCCAAGCGTTTGTCGATCTGCTCCAGTTCTTTCTTGAGCGGGCGGGCTTTGTCTGCCAGTTGCTGGCGCGCCTGGGCATCCAGGCGGCGCTGTTCTTTGCTGTCCTTGATCTGAGGCGCGGGGGCAGCAGCCGCAGATGGAGGAGGCGTCGTTTCTGGCGCGGGGGTGGCAGGGGCTGCTGCTGCGATGCGGGCGGCGGCCTCGTCCTGGCGCGTTTGCTCGCGCAGGCGGTTGGATTCTTCCAGCAGGTAGCGCTGGTAGTCGTCCAGATCGCCGTCGAAGGGGCCGACCACGCCGCGCCCGACCAGCCAGAACTCGTCGCACACCGCGCGCAGCAGGGCGCGGTCATGGCTGACCAGCATCACGGTGCCTTCAAATTCGTTGAGTGCCATCGAGAGGGCTTCGCGGGTGGCCAAGTCGAGGTGGTTGGTTGGTTCGTCCAGCAGCAGCAGGTTGGGGCGCTGCCAGACCATCATGGCCAGCACCAGGCGGGCTTTTTCGCCACCGCTCATGGTGCCCACGGCCTGCTTGACCATGTCACCGCTGAAGTTGAAGCTGCCCAGAAAGCTGCGCAGGTCCTGTTCGCGGGTGGATTCACGGGCGTTGGCGCCCATCTCGCGGGCCAGGCGGATCATGTGCTCCAGCGGGTTTTCGCCAGGGCGCAGCACGTCCAGTTCCTGCTGGGCGAAGTAGCCGATGGACAGGCCCTTGCCTTCCGTCACCGTACCGGCCAGCGGCGCCATTTCACGGGCGATGGTTTTGACCAGCGTGGACTTGCCCTGGCCATTGGCACCCAGGATGCCGATGCGCTGGCCGGCCAGAACCGAGCGGTTGACGCCTCGCAGAATGGTTTTGGCGCCATCGTCGGTCTGGTAGCCAAACGAAGCATCGCTGATGGCCAGCATGGGATTGGGCAGGTTGACCGGTTCCTTGAACTCGAAGGTGAACTCGGCCTCGGCGAGCAGGGGCGCGACGCGTTCCATGCGTTCCAGCGCCTTGACGCGGCTCTGCGCCTGCTTGGCTTTGCTGGCTTTGGCCTTGAAGCGGTCGATGAACTTCTGCAGGTGCGCAATCTTGTCCTGCTGCTTGGCGTAGGCGGCCTGTTGCAGCTCCATTTGCTGGGCACGCAGCTCTTCAAATTTGCTGTAGTTGCCGCCGTAACGTGTCAGCTTGGCGCTATCAATTTGCAGCGTGACGTTGGTGACGGCGTCCAGAAATTCGCGGTCATGGCTGATGACGATCATCGTGCCTGCGTATTTTTTGAGCCAGGCTTCGAGCCACACCAGCGCATCCAAGTCCAAGTGGTTGGTGGGCTCGTCCAGCAGCAGCAAGTCAGAAGGGCACATCAGCGCGCGTGCGAGCTGCAGCCGCATGCGCCAGCCGCCCGAAAAGCTGTTGACCGGGCGGTCAAGCTCATGCGCCTGAAAGCCCAGCCCCAGGATCAGCGCCTGGGCGCGCGGCTCCGCATCGTGGTCACCGGCATCAGCCAGGTCGGTGTAGACCTGCGCAATGGCCATGCCATGCTCCGGGTCGTCGTAGCTGGCGTCGCTGTTTTCGAGCTGCAGGCGCTGCGCGTGCAGTTCCGCCAGTCGGGTGTCGCCCGCCAGAACGAAGGCCGTGGCGGTTTCGTCTGTTTCCGGCATGTTCTGGGCCACCTGGGCCATGCGCCATTGCTTGGGAATGGAGAAGTCGCCACCGTCTTCGTGCAGCGTGCCATTGAGCAGGGCAAACAGGGTGGATTTGCCTGCGCCATTGCGCCCCACCAGGCCGACTTTTTCACCGGGGTTGAGTGTGACGGAGACGTTGTCCAGCAGCACCTTGGTGCCCCGGCGCAGGACGATATTTTTGAGAGTGATCATGAGAATGCGGGCAGGGCGGGGGCTGCGCAGTGCGTTGCCCCGTCCACCCTGTGTAGGGTAGGCCCCTGGCCCATCAACGCGGCACACGGTGAGTGTGTGCGGTGGGCTGGAGGCAGCCTTCTATTATCGGGGTTTCAGTGACCGGGTGGTCTGGGCCCGGTTTCGGGAAGAGGGCGGAAGCTCAAGATGCGCCGCCCACCTGCCGTCAGCCTTGTCCCAGCAAGGCTTGGCGGGTGACCAGCAGCACCTGGTCTTCACCGGCGCTGGTTTCGATCCAGAACACGGGCAATGTCGGGAAGGCAGCTTCAAAAAATTCCCGTTCGTTGCCGATTTCCAGCACCAACACGGCGTGTTCGCTCATGCGTGCGGGCGCATCGCGCAGCAGCTTGCGAATGAAATCCATGCCATCGGTGCCGCCTGCCAGGGCCAGTTCAGGCTCTGCCCGGTATTCGGCAGGCAGGTTCGACATGCTTTGCGCGTTGACGTAGGGCGGGTTGCACAGAATCAAGTCCCACGGGCCGGGTAGCGACTCCATGCCGTCCGAGATTTGTAACTGCACGCGCTGCGCCAAGCCGTGCTTGTCCACGTTGATGCGCGCAACGGCGAGCGCATCGGCAGAAATGTCAGCGCCCGTGACTTCTACTTCCGGGTACGCCATGGCGGCCAGGATGGCCAGGCTGCCATTGCCGGTGCACAGGTCCAGCACACGGCGGGTGTGTTCCCCCAAAAAGTCGTCAATGCTGCCGTCGGCCAGCAGTTCAGCGATGAAGCTGCGGGGCACGATGGCGCGCTCGTCCACGTAGAACGGCACGCCTTGCAGCCAGGCCTCATGCGTAAGGTAGGCCGCAGGTTTGCGCGTCTGGATGCGCTGGTCGATCAACGCATCAACCGCTGCCGCTTCTTCTGCAGTCACGTTGCGGTGGGCGGTGGAATCTGGCGCGTCAGACAGGTCGCTGTCCAGCGGCAGACCCAGGCGCCACAACACCAGCCAGGCGGCTTCGTCTTCGGCGTTGGTCGTGCCGTGGCCAAAAGCCAGTCCGGCAGAAGACAACCGCAGAGCAGCCTGTGCGACGGCGGCTGTGACGGTCAGGGGCTGGGTGGGTGTATGGCTCATGCTGCCACCGCCATGCGTTCCAGCGCTTGCTGACGCAGGTTTTCCAGCGTGCGGCGATAAATGTTCTTCAGCGGTTCAATGTCGGCCACCACCACATACTCATCGATCTTGTGGATCGTGGCGTTGGGCGGGCCCAGTTCAATGACCTGGGGGCAGATCTGGGCGATGAAACGCCCGTCGCTGGTGCCGCCCGTGGTGGACAGTTCGGTGGAAAGCCCCGTTTCGCCGGCAATGGCTTGTTGCACTGCGGTGACCAGCTCTCCAGGCGTAGTCAGGAAGGGCTGGCCGCCCAGCGTCCAGCGCAGGTCGTATTCCAGCCCATGGCGGTCGAGCACGGCGTGCACCCGCTGCTGCAGGCTTTCGGCAGTGGATTCTGTGCAGAACCGGAAGTTGAAGTCCACCACCACATCGCCGGGGATGATGTTGGTGGCGCCCGTGCCCCCGTGGATATTGCTGATTTGCCAGCTGGTGGGCGGGAAGAAGGCGTTGCCTTGGTCCCACACAGTGGCTGCCAGTTCAGCCAGCGCAGGCAGGGCCTGGTGGATGGGGTTGCGTGCGAGTTGGGGATAGGCGATGTGGCCCTGGATGCCGCGCACGGTGAGCTTGCCGCTCAAGGTGCCGCGGCGGCCGTTCTTGATCATGTCGCCCGTGCGCTCGACCGAGGTGGGCTCACCCACGATGCAATAGTCCAGCGGCTCACCGCGCGCGCGGAGTTGCTCCACCACGACCTTCGTGCCATCTACGGAAGGGCCTTCTTCGTCGCTGGTCAGCAAGAAAGCGATGTTCAGTGGTGCATCGGGGTAGGCGGCCAGGAACTCTTCCACTGCGACCACAAACGCGGCAATGGACGTCTTCATGTCGCTGGCGCCACGGCCGTACAGCTTGCCGTCCTTGTGGGTGGGGGTGAACGGGTCACTGCTCCACTGGGCCAACGGGCCTGTGGGCACCACGTCGGTATGGCCTGCAAATACTATGGTTTTGATAGCTGATAGCGCTTGTCCAGATTGCGCTGCAGGCCTTTTTGCCCACAAGTTGCTGACGCGGAAATCGGCAGGCCCGCTGTCCAGCCGTTCGCACACAAATCCCAGGGGTTGAAGGCGCTGCGCGAGCAGTTCCAGGCATCCTTCGTCCAGCGGCGTGATGGAGGGCAGGGCGATCAGTTGTTCAGCAAGGTGCAGGGTACGGGTCATTGGCAATCACAGGTTTCAAGCGCGCTGGGCCCAACGGGCTCAGCTGCCTTTGACGTCCAGCACGATCTCGGTGAACGAGGGCTGGTCGTCGGGGGTGTCGCGGGCTTCTTTTTGCGCTTTCGCGGCATTGGCGGCCTGGGCAAAGTCGTTTTGCAGGCGCCACATCAGGTTGGTGGGCGAATCGGCATAGGCCATGCCTTCCTTGCGGTCGATCTTCTTTTCCATGATCAGGCGCGCGAGGTCTTCTTCAAAGGTTTGCGAACCTTCGGCCATGGATTTCTCCATGGCGTCTTTGACGCCGGAAAAGTCGCCTTTTTCCACCAGATCAGCCACCAGCTTGGTGTTGAGCATGACTTCCACGGCAGGAACGCGTGCGCCTTCCACCGTGCGCACCAGGCGTTGCGAGACGATGGCCTTGAGGGACGAGGCCAGGTCACCGAGCATGGTGGGGCGCACCTCGGCAGGGTAGAAGCTCAGAATGCGGTTGAGTGCCTGGTAGCTGTTGTTGCCGTGCAAGGTAGCAAGGCACAAGTGGCCCGACTGCGCATACGCGATGGCCGAGGACATGGTTTCCCTGTCACGGATTTCGCCGATCAGGATCACGTCAGGGGCTTGGCGCAATGCGTTCTTGAGGGCGGTCTGCAGCGATTGGGTGTCACTGCCGATCTCGCGCTGGTTCACGATCGATTTCTTGTTGCGGAACTGGTATTCCACCGGGTCTTCGATGGTGAGAATGTGGCCGGGCATCGCGGCGTTGCGCGTGTCGATCATGGAGGCCAGGGTGGTGCTTTTGCCAGAGCCCGTAGCGCCCACCACCAGAATCAGGCCGCGCTTTTCCAGAATCAGCTCCGTCAGAACGGGCGGCAGGTTCAGCGATTCAAAATCGGGCACCTGCTGCGAGATGAAGCGAACCACCACGGCATAGCTGCCGCGCTGGCGCATGGCGCTGATACGGAAGCGCCCCACGCCGGAGAGCGGCACGCCCATGTTGAGCTCGCCGGTTTCCTCCAGCTCTTCAATGCGCTCGGCGGGGACGATTTCAGACAGCAGGTTGCGTGGAGCGTCTGGCGGCAGCACCTGGTTGTTGATCGGTATGCACTCGCCGTTGATCTTGATCAGCGCCGGGGCGTTGGCAGACAGGTAAACGTCTGACGCTTTCTTTTCGCTCATCAGGCGAAGAATCCGCTCCATCGTACTCATGGGTATCTCCCTCTCATTCTGGGTCTGCCAGCGGCCTAGGCGGCTCTTTTCAAGGCAGGCCGGCGCGGCGCGCGCGCCAGCCCTGGGCCTGCGCGATCAGTCGCGCAGCAGATCGTTGATGCTGGTCTTGGAACGCGTTTGCGCATCCACTTGCTTGACGATGATGGCGGCATACATGCTGTAAGGCGCGCCGTTGGCGGCCGTCTTGGGCAGGTTACCGCTGACCACCACAGAGCCTGCAGGCACGCGGCCATAGCTGATTTCGCCGGTAGCGCGGTTGAAGATGGGGGTGCTCTGGCCCAGGTACACACCCATGCCCAGCACGGAGTTTTCTTCGACCACAACGCCTTCCACCACTTCGGAGCGCGCACCGATGAAGCAGTTGTCTTCAATGATGGTGGGGCCTGCTTGCAGCGGCTCCAGCACGCCGCCAATGCCCACGCCGCCCGACAGGTGCACGCCTGCGCCGATCTGTGCACAGGAGCCCACGGTGGCCCAGGTGTCCACCATGGTGCCTTCGCCGACATAGGCGCCGATGTTGACGTAGGAGGGCATCAGGATGGCGCCCTTGGCGATATAGCTGCCGCGGCGGGCCACGGCTGGAGGCACCACGCGCACGCCGGTCGCCTTGAGTTCATCAGCGCTCAGGTGGGCAAACTTGGTTTGCACCTTGTCGTAGAAAGTCAGGTCGCCCGACTGGATGACGTCGTTGTCCTTGAGGCGGAAGGACAGCAACACGGCCTTCTTGATCCACTGGTGTACCGTCCATTGGCCCACGGCCTCACGGGTAGCCACGCGCAGCGTGCCGTTGTTCAGCTCGGCAATCACTTGCTCCACAGCATCCACCACTTCCTTGGGGGCAGAGGCGGGAGACAGATTGGCGCGGTTTTCCCAGGCGGTTTCGATGGTGTTTTGCAGTTGTTGGCTCATGTTGTTCAAGCAGTACGGGATTGGATGAATTGGACGATGCGCAGTGCGGCTTCCACGCATTCTTCGGTGTCGGCCACCAGGGCCATGCGCACGCGCTGGGCGCCGGGGTTGCTGCCCTGCGCCTCGCGGGCCAGGTAGCTGCCAGGCAGCACGGTGACATTGTATTGAGCCAAAAGGGCCTTCGCGAACTCGGCATCGGTCATGCCCAGTGCATCGGGCACCTTGGCCCAGAGGTAAAAACCTGCATCGGGCAAGGCCACATCCATCACGCCTGCCAGCAAGGGGGTGACTTGTGCGAACTTCTTGCGGTACAGGGCCCGGTTTTGCGCCACATGTTCCTCATCGCCCCAGGCCGCGATGCTGGCCTCTTGCACGATGGGGCTCATGGCGCTGCCGTGGTAGGTGCGGTAGAGCAGGAAGTTTTTGATCAAGGCCGCGTCGCCAGCCACGAAGCCGCTGCGCAGGCCGGGCACGTTGCTGCGCTTGGACAGGCTGGTGAAGGAGATCAGGTTCTTGAAATCGTGCCGCCCCAGCTTCTTGGCCGCTTCCAGGCCGCCCAGCGGTGGCTCGTCGCGGAAGTAAATTTCGCTGTAGCACTCGTCCGATGCGATGACAAAGCCGTAGCGGTCGCTCAAGGCAAACAGCTTGTGCCACTCGTTCAGCGGCATGACGGCACCCGTGGGATTGCCGGGCGAGCACACAAAGATCAACTGGGTGCGCTGCCATACGTCCAGCGGCACGCCGTCCCAGTCCACCGCGAAGTTGCGGGCCGGGTCGCTGGGGGCGTAATACGGCTTGGCGCCCGCCAGCAGGGTTGCGCCTTCGTAGATTTGATAGAACGGGTTGGGGCAGACCACCATGGGGTCTGGTTGGACCCCGTCAATGACTGTTTGAGCAAATGCGAACAGTGCTTCGCGAGAGCCGTTGATCGGGAGCACCTGCGTGGCGGGGCTCAGGTCGAGCTGATAGCGGCGCTGGATCCACTCGGTGAAAGCGGTACGCAAGCGGATGTCCCCTGCGGTGGCCGGGTAGCTGGCCAATCCCTCCAGGTGGCTGCAAAGCGTATCTTTGATGAACTGGGGTGTGGGATGGCGGGGTTCGCCCATGCCCAGGCTGATCGCGGAGTAGTTGGCCGGGAGCGTCACCTCGGCAAACAGTTGCTTCAACCGCTCAAATGGGTAGGGCTGCAGGAGAGAGAGCAGGGAATTCATGGGGTTGCATTATGGTGGATGCCCGTACTACCGTGGGCTACCAAGGCACGGGTGCAACCTGTGCTTTCGACGTGGTGGTTACCCTGTATGTCGGGCTGTCGTCAACGCAGCGTAAGAGCCGGCCCCTAGTGTGGTGTCTCAAAAGTAATCATCAAATAATGGTACTCGCTGCCCGCGCCA
>NZ_CAXIAK010000049.1:0-24082 GCF_964021665.1 uncultured Acidovorax sp. | reverse complement strand
CCAGTGCTAGCTTTTCGTACCGTCACTTATTGCACTGAAAACGAGGAGACCCCTGTATGTGGACCTGTGGGCTGACCGCAGCAAGAGCCCTGCAACCCTGGTGCTGGACGCCGTGCGCGCCACGCTGCAGCAGATGCAGACCCCCGGCTCGGGCCTGCTGCAGCGCTTCAAGGGGCTGAACCTGGGGGCCGTGGGCCTGACCCTGGGCTTTCAGATTGAACACCTGGGCACCCCCGGCGGTGCCACGCTGGCGCAGGCGTTCTCTGAACTGGTGGCCAAAGCCAGGGTGGATGTGGTGCTGATCGTGGACGAGGTGCAGCAAGCGCTGGGCACCGAAGACGGCACCAGCCTGCTGCACGCCCTGAAGGCCGCGCGGGACGCGGTGAACGCCCAACCGGGCACACCAGGGCACTTTCTGTTTTTGGGCACCGGCTCACACAAGTCGCTCATCACCGACATGGCCACGCGCCATTCACAACCCTTCACCGGCGCGCTGACCACAGCGTATGAGCCGCTGGGGCAGGATTTTGTGCAGTGGCAACTGCAGCGCATAGCCAGTGCACCGGGCGTGGTGCTGCCCAGCGCTGCCACGGCCTGGGCAGGGTTTGAGGCGCTGGGCCACCGGCCAGAAGAAATGCTCAAGGCTCTGGTGCAGTTGCAAAGCTCCCCGGCGCCAGCCGACCAGGCGTTCCCTATCATCTGCGCCACGCTGGCATCGGCCGCGGCCGATGTGGAGCTGCGCGCCATCGAAGAATTTGGCGAGTTGGGCCAGGCGGTGTTTGACTTTATTGCCCAAGGCAGCGAAACCGGAGTGTCGGGCCTGTTTGGCGAAGAAGCCATGGCCAGCTACGCGGCCCGCACGGGTGGCAAGGTGCCCACATCGCAGGTGCAAAAGCTGGCCGAAAAAATGATCAGCGCCAACCTGATTGCACGCCCCGGCCACGGCATCTACACCGTGGCCGACCCGTTTGTGCGCAAGGTGTGGCTGGAGCGGCGCAAGCTGTTGCAGCGCTAGGTCGCCACAATTTGCTATTAAATCAATAGCTGTTGGCGCTTTGCCAGCAAGCGCCTAAGCCATTTTTGGCTCAATTCACGGCTTGCGACGGCTGATGAGCAACACCCCCGCCAGCACCAGCCCCGCGCCCATCATTTGCCACACCGACATGGGCTCGGCCAGCAGCCAGTAGCCGAAGAAGATGGTGAGCATGGGCCCCAGCGTGCCGATGAGCGCGGTGCGCGCCGCGCCAATGCGCCGAATGGCCGCCGAGGTCATGAACACCGGCAGCACAGTAGAAAACACCGCCATGCCCACCGCGTGCAGATACACCGGAGCCGGTTGCGCCAGCGCCTGCAGGGGCTGGCTCACGGCAAAGTGCAGCAAGGTGGCAACGGTAGACACCAGCATCGCCAGCGCGGTGAAGCGCGCCGCGCCCAGGCGCCGTATCACGGGCTCGCTGCCCGCCTGGTAGAGGGCGTAAGACACCGAAGAGCCCAGCACAAACGCCGCGCCGATCAGCACGGCCCGCATCTCGCCAGCGATGTGCAAGTCGTGCGCAAACGCCAGGCCAATGCCCGCGTACGACAGAAGCAGGGCACCAATTTCGCGGCGCGACGCGGTTTTGCCCAGAAAGACCACGCCGATCAGGATGGTGAGGGTGGGGTAGGTGAACAGAATCAGCCGCTCCAGGCTGGCGGTGATGTACTGCAAGCCCATGAAGTCCAGAATGCTGGCCCCGTAGTAGCCCAGCAGCCCCAGCGCCGTCACCCAGCCCCATTCGCGCAGGCTGAGCGGGGGCAGGTTGCGGCTGGCCTTCCAGCCCACCCAGGCAAACGCGGGCAGCGAAAACACCATGCGCAGCGCCAGCAGCGTGACCGAATCCACCGGCACGGCCTGCGGCACTGCATAGGCCAGCTTCACAAAAATGGCTTTGAAGGAAAAACCCAGCGCCGCCAGAATGGCGAGGGCAATGCCGAGGCGTTCGGCGGACCAGTGTTTCCAGGGCATCAGTGGGGGCGCAATCCAGAAAGTGCGAGGCGGGCGGTCAGGTACCCGCCTTCATTGAGTGGACGTGATGATGGGGCAAACCCGCAGTCCCCACCCTTGCCCATTTCCACAGCGTGCATTCGCCAAAAGCGAATGGTGCTACCGTGCGTGCCGCATTCGGGCAGGCGGCTCATTCACCCGCTGCAGCCGGTGGAACAGTGGGGCGCAAGGCGCAGATACTTTCCACTTGCTTCAAAAAACATAGCTACCTGCGCTTGTTAGCATTGCGCTGGCGCCCATTTTTGTATAAAACCCAGCCTCCCCATGCGGGTGGCGTTGTTGCCCCCGGCCATTCGATCCATCCATTCGCTTGCACCCGCACTGCACCCTGGCGGGGGCATGACCGTTCCATACCGCTTCCTCTATGCAAGCCCTGCTCAGCGCCATTGCCTCCATGCCCCTGCCCACCGATGCGCAGCGCATCTTCCACGGCCGTGGGGGCCGCTACCCCGGCTGCGAGCAGTGGACGCTGGACGCCTACCCGCCCGTGTTCGTTCTCACCAGCTTTTTGCCAGCCACCGACGAGACCGACGCGCAGTTGGCCGCTATTGGGCAGGCCCTGGCCGAGCGCTGGGCCGTGCTGGCCCCAGGGCAGCCGCTGAACTGGGTCTTCCAGTGCCGTAACGAAGCGCTGCGCACCCAGGGCCGCACCGAAACGCGGCTGATGCAAGGCGAGGTGCCTGACCCGCACGTGGTGACCGAGAACGGCGCGCGCTTCAAAGCCCATGTGCTGCGCGGCCAGAACCATGGTCTATTTCTCGATATGGCCGAAGGCCGCCGCTGGGTGCGCCAGTACGCCGAGGCCCGCAGGCAAGACCGCTACGGCCTCAAGGTGCTCAACCTGTTTGCCTACACCTGCGCGTTTTCGGTCGTGGCATTGCAGGGTGGGGCCAAACAGGTGGTCAACGTGGACATGAGCCACGGCGCCATGGCCATTGGCCAGCAAAACCACCAGCTCAACGGCATCAGCACCGGCGCCAGCTTTCTGGCGCACGACATTTTCAGCAGCTGGGGCAAGATCACCCGCAGCGGGCCGTATGGCCTGGTCATCGTGGACCCACCCAGCTACCAAAAGGGCAGCTTCGTGGCCACCAAAGACTACGCCCGCCTCATGCGCCGCCTGCCCGACTTGCTCGCACCCGGCGGCCACGCACTGCTGTGCCTGAACGCGCCCGAGCTGGGCGTGGACTTTTTGCAAAGCCAGATGCAGGAACTGGCACCCGAGCTGCAGTTTGTGGAACGCGTGGCCAACCCCGCCGTGTTTGCCGATGTGGACGAGGGCAGGGCGCTGAAGGTGCTGGTGTACGCCATGCCCGACCTGCCCCAGCCCAACGCGGCGGGCCCAGCCCCTAGCGGGCCAGCCGCTCTGTAATCTCGGCCCATTCCTCGGGCTCCACCGGCGTGATGGACAGCCGGCTGCCTTTTTGCAGCACCCGCATCTGCGATAGCAGCGGGGTGCTGCGCAACTCGGCCAGACTGATGAGGCGCGTTTTGCGCAGGGCCTGCACATCCAGCAGCAGCCAGCGGGGCGCATCGGCGGGCGATTTGGGGTCGAAGTAGGGGGAGGCGGGGTCGAACTGCGTGGGGTCGGGGCGGGTGCCGCTGGCCACGCGGGCGATGCCGGCAATGCCCGGTTCGGGGCAGCTGGAGTGGTAGAACAGCACGCCGTCGCCCACCTGCATGCCATCGCGCATGAAATTGCGCGCCTGGTAGTTGCGCACGCCCGTCCAGGGTACGGTGGCGTTGGGCGCGGCCAGGGCGTCGTCGATGGAACACTCGTCGGGCTCGGACTTCACGAGCCAGTAGCGGGGCGCTGGGGCAAGGGTGGATGTGGTCATGGGGTCGGCAGCTGGCTTAGCAGGGTTTTGATGCTATTGATTTAATAGCTGGTGGCGCTTATTCCATAAGCGCTATGTGCCATTTTGGCTTGAAAAACGGTGTGGCCGTTAGACTGGGTTCCACAAAAGTCAGCGCACCCGCGTACATACCGCGCGCCGAAACCCGCGCGAACCACAACAACAAACGACGCTTGAGGGAGTCTGTGATGGGTTCATCCGCAGAAAACGGGACTGTGCATGCCCCGCAAGGCCAACCCTGGCTGACGCGCAAGGCCTGGGCAGGCAACCGCATTCGGTCGCACAAGCGCTGGGAGGTCATCATCCTGTGGGGCTTTGCCTTGGCATGGAGCGCTCTGTCCATGCCCCTGGCCTATGTGCAGATTCCCAAGGCTTTGGCACGGGGCGAGACGCTGGTGGCCTGCATCATCGGCGTCATGCTGCTGGTGGCGGTGGGGTTGCTGATCGGCGCCATCCGCACCACGCGCGATGCACGCCGCTTTGGCGATGTGGCGCTGCAGCTAGACCCGTTTCCAGGCAGCATTGGCGGGCACTTTGGCGCCACCACGGTGCTGCCCGTGGCGTATCGGCCGGGGCTGCTGTTTGCCGCCACGCTGGCCTGTCTGCACCACAGCACCCGACGCACCACCGACGCTGACAACGATAACAACACAGAGGTCCGCGAAAACGTGCTGTGGCAAAGCGAGGGCATGGCCCAGGTGCGGCCGCAGGGCGATGGCATTGCGCTGAGCTTTCGGCTGGATGTGCCCGCAGGCCTGCCAGAATCCGAGCCTGCCCACGGCGACCACCACGCCTGGCGCCTGACGCTGGAGAGCCGCAGCGATCCACCGCTGGCATTTGTGCGCCACTTTGACGTGCCCGTTTACGCCACGGGCGAGGCATCGCAACGGCTGGTGGCTGATGCTGTCCAGCACCCGGCAGCAGTGCAGTCGCGCAAATCCCAGCTGGACGAGGTGGTCCACCTGGAGCGTACCCCCGGTGGGGTGGATCTGTATTTGCCCTATGGCCGCACCTGGCAAAAAAACCTGGTCTGGCTGGTGTTTGGCGTGACCTTTGGCGGTTTTGGCCTGCTGGCTGGCCGCCTGGGGGCACCGCTGCTGTTTCCCCTGGTGTTTGGGGGCGTGGGCGGCGCTTTTACCGTGTGGGCCTTTTTTGCGCTGGGCAACAGCCTGAAGGTGCAGTTCAGCCCGCAGGGCCTGCGCACCGATCGGCGCCTCTTGGGTTTCATGTTGGCCTGGCACCAGGTGCCCCGCCGTGATTTGCAGGGGCTGCAGCTGGTGCAAAGCTACACCTCGCAATCGGGCTCGCAGCACACCGTGTGGTACCGGATACGGGTGGCGCTGAAAAGCGGAAAAACCATCACCGTGGCCGACAGCCTGCGCGGCGAGGCGGTGGCAGAGCAGATGCTGCAGCAACTGGCCCAAGCCACCGGGCTGCCCGTACGTTCGGACTGACAGCCATTCATCCTCTCTCCAGCCCCATGTCTCGCACATCCCCACCCGCCACGCCTCTCGCCAGCGCAAATCCTTCTCACGCGGGGGAGGCTTCCTCGCCGCTCAAGCTCGGCCTGGCGGCGCTGTTCATGCTGCCCCTTGTGGTGCTTGGGCTCAGCCTGCTGCTGTTCGGTGTGGGCCCCACGCTGGTGGACTGGGCCCGCGCCCAGCAGTGGCAGGCCACCCCGGCCATCGTTGAATCTGCCGCCACCCTGTGGGAGCCTGGGCAAGAGGGCGCGGCGGCCTACGGGGTGGAGGCGCGCTTTCGCTACACCATGCAGGGCCAGGAGTACCTTGGGCAGCGGGCGTCACTGCACATAGGTAATGGCAACGCCAGTCTGTATTACCAACAACTGGGCGAAAGGCTGGAAGCCGCGCAGCGCACAGGCACACCGGTGCGGGTGTGGGTCAACCCCGCCCAGCCCACCGAGTCGATCGTGGACCGCAGCCTTCGACCTGGGCTGCTGGCCTTGCAGTTGGGGCTGGCCCTGGCGTTTGGGGGCTTTGGCGGCAACCTTTTGGTGCGGATGGGGCGCACGATGTGGGTCCGGCTGCGCGCACTGCCCGCGGGCTAACGCCGGGGTGGTTGCAGCTTGGCCGCCTGGCTGGCCTGGCCCAGTGCAATGCTCTTGTACAGCGCCACCAGCAGGTCCGACTGCGTGACCATGCCCACCACCTTGCGCTGTTCATCCACCACCGGCACATGGGGCAGGGCACGCTGCGAGATCTGGCGAATCAGCTCCGACAAGGGCGTCTGCGGCGTGGCCGTGAAAACGTTGGCGCTCATGATCTGGCCCACCACTTCCGGCTTTTGCGCAAACAGGCCCGGAGTGCGTTTGAGCAGCACCTGAATCCGCGTGGCCAGGTCTTTGGGGGTGGCCTGGTGGTCAATCTGGCGCAAAAAATCAGCCACTGTGACGATGCCGATCACCCGCTCAAACCGGTCCACCACGGGCAGGGATTTGATCTTGTGCTGGCGCAACAGCCTCCAGACCTGGGCCAGCTCGGTGTCGAAGTGGGCGGTGATCACATCGCGCGACATGATGTCGGCGCAGGTCAGTGCCACATGGCGGCCAAAGGCGTGGTCCACCGCCAGGTTGTAGATCTCGACCAGCTCGTCCTCTTGCACGTCCACAAAGGTGTTGAGCGTTTTGACGGCGCTTTCCAGATCCGTGTGGTTCAGCCCCATGCGCTCAATCGGCGGCCGGTCTTGCGTGCGGTGGCTGGGGCCGGGCGGGGTGCTGCTGTGTGGGTAGCGGCGGCGCAGCAGCATGCGGTTGATGAGCAGCGCCACCAGCAGCAGGGTGCCTGCGTTGACGACAATCAGCTCAGCCACCGACACCATGTCGGCGTTGGAATACGGGCCGTTGAGCACCAGCAACAACGCCAGCGCGCCCCCCGGCGGGTGCACGCAATTGAGCCAGGCCATGAGCCAGATGGTCAGCGCCACCGCCAGGGCGGCCGCCAAAATGGGCTGGGTAACCCAGTGCGAGCAGGCCAGGCCCGTGGCGGTGGCAATCAGGTAGCTGCCCAGCAGCGGCCACGGCTGGGCCAGCGGGCTGTGAAACTGCACAAACAAAATGACCACACTGGCCCCCACGGGCGCCAGCAGCCAATGCGCGTCCAGCGGCAAGCTGCGCAGCAGCAACCCACACGCAGCCAGGCACAGCAGTGCACCCAGGCTGGCTTTCCACCGCTCACTGCTCGATAGGGAAAGGGTGTTGCTCAACACCCTGGTGTGGAACCAGGCGTTTATTCTTTTGTGCACTTGAAACGAAGAGCAGAAAGGCTGGAGAAGGGGCGAACAATCGCCGCCGTGGCGCACCAGATTGGGGCGGGCGCACATGGTACCGCTCAGGCCGCGCCATCGCGGCAGTAGGGTTTCCGTCGCCCGCGCGGCAGATTTGCTATCTTATTGATAGCTTGCTGCGCTTGTCAGTAAAGCGCTGGAGGCCCTAAAGACCTAATTTTCTAGCGGCTGCAGCGGCCGAGGCCGACGCTTGCCGGTGCCGCCCCAGCGCAGCGCGTCGTCGCCTGGAATGCCCAGCGGGTTGTTGGCGGGCTCGGACAGCGGCGCCAGCAGGGCGTGCAGGTCGGCCTCGCTGAACTTCACCGCGCCCTCGGCATCGTGGCCCAGCACGCCATGCGCCAGCGCGGCCTTGCGCTCCTGCAGTTCCAGCATGCGTTCTTCAATGCTGCCTTCCACCACCAGTTTGTAGACGAACACAGGCTGTTCTTGACCGATGCGATGGGCGCGGGCGGTGGCCTGCTCTTCCACCGCGGGGTTCCACCAGGGGTCGAGGTGGATCACGGTGTCGGCGGCCGTCAGGTTCAGCCCCACACCGCCTGCTTTGAGGCTGGCCAGCAAAATGGGCGCGCTGGTTTCGTCCTGTGCCTGAAAGCGCTTCACCACGGCCCCACGCTCTCGCGGCGGCGTCTGGCCAGTGAGCGTGAGGTAGGGCAGGACCAGGGTGTCGAGCATCTCGGCCGTCAGCGCCAGCATTTCGGTGAACTGCGAGAACACCAGCACGCGGCGGCCTTCATCGACCAGGGCGGGCAACAGGTCGGCCAACAGTTCAAGCTTGGCGCGCTCCATGGTGTGGGCGGTCTTCGTAGTTCCTTTGACCAATCTGGGGTCGCAGCAGACCTGGCGCAGCTTGAGAAGGGCGTCGAGGATGGCGATTTGCGAGCCTTCAAAGCCTTGCCGCTCCAGCGCGCGGCGCACCTGCTTGTCGGCGGTGGTACGCACAGCTTCGTACAGCTCGCGCTGCCTGCCCTGCAGCTGCACGCGCAGGATGGTTTCGGTGCGCGGCGGCAGCTCGGTGGCCACGTCCTGCTTGCGGCGGCGCAATATGAAGGGGCGCACGCGCTGTGACAGCAGCTGGGCGCGCAGGGTTTCGCCGTTTTCCTCGATGGGCTTGCGCCAGCGGGCGTTGAAGCTGCGCACATCGCCCAGAAAGCCGGGCATCAAGAAGTCAAACTGCGCCCACAGCTCGCCCAGGTGGTTTTCGAGCGGCGTGCCGGTCAGGCACAGCAGGTGCGGTGCCTGCAGCTTGCGCAGAGCGCGGGCACTGCGGCTGCCGGCGTTTTTCACCATCTGCGCCTCGTCCAGGATCAGCAAATGAAAGGGCTGCGCGGCCAGCGCGTCCACGTCGCGCCACAGCAAGGGGTAGGTGGTGAGCACCAGGTCGTGCTGGCCAATGTGCGGGTAGCGCTGGGCGCGGCCAGGGCCGTGCAGCGCCAGCACCCGCAGGCCGGGCGCCATGCGCGCAGCCTCGGCCTGCCAGTTGAAGAGCAGCGAGGTGGGCAGCACCACCAGCGCGGGGCGGGTGAGCCGGCCCGCTTCCTTCTCGGTCAGCACGTGGGCCAGGGCCTGTGCGGTTTTGCCCAGGCCCATGTCGTCGGCCAATATGCCGCCCAGGCCCTGGGCGCGCAGGTATTGCAGCCAGGCCAGCCCTTCGAGCTGGTACGGGCGCAGCTGCACCTGCAGCCCCTGCGGCGCGGCCACCGGCTGGGGCGTGCCGATAGAGCGCAGGCGCTTGGCGAGCTGCGCCAAGCCCACGTCGCCTTGCAACTGCCAATCGTTGTTCCAGCCGTTCACCGTGCCCACGCGGTGGGCCAACACCAGCCCAGCGCGCAGGGCCTCGATGCGGCGGGCCTCCCACGCGCCCAAGTGCAGCGGATCGCCATCCTTGCGCTGGTTACGGGTCGGGTCGGTCAGCAGGTCCACCATGGCGCCCACGATGGCCTTGAGCGGCCCGGCGGGCGCGTCGATGCGTTTGCCGCCGGGTGCGCGCAGCGAAATGATGGCGATATCGTCGATGGCGGCCATCTGCTGCGCGTTGAGCCAGCGGGCATCGCGCCGCAGCAGGTCGGCCAGCATGGGGGCCAGGTCCAGCGTTTGCCCATCGATCTCGATGCCCAGGCTGAGCAGCCAGGCGCCTTCGCGCTCAGGCAGCATGAGCTTTTGCACAGGGCGCTCGCGCTCGGCTAATGGGCCATCCACCTCCTTGCCCAGCAGCTCGCCAGTGTCGGGGGCAATGTGCAGCTTCCAGCGCTGCACGGGTACGCTTTCGTGCGCAAAGCCGGGGCACACCACCACGCTCCAGCCTTCGGCGCGCAGCTGTGGCACCACGTCGGCCCAGAAGTCGCCGAAATGCGCCTCCTGCGCCAGCGTCCACACCGGGCCCAGGCTGCTGGCGGCGGCGCGGTGGCGCCACTGCAGCTTGCTGGCGTCCACAGGCATCAGGCCCAGGTCCCACACGCGGTCCATGGCGTCGGCCTCGGCCGGCAAGTTGCGCTGCATGCGCAGCACGGGGCCACCGGTGTCGAACAATTCCTGCACCGGGGCAGGGCGGGCGCCCAGGATGGACGGGGGAGCGGGCGTGTGCCAGGTGGCGCCACTGTCGGTGCGGTACGTCCAGTCGATCTGCACCAGCGTCACGCTGTCGCCCCGCGGCCCCAGCTTGCCCTGGGGTTGCATGCCCAGCAAGCCATCGCCACGGCCCAGGGTCATCAAAGTCAGCCGGGGGCGGAACTGGCCTGGGGCTACTTCTGAGGAAGCGGCACCGCCCGGGTGCGCTGCCGCAGGGGCCTCCGCACCCCGCATCAACGCCATCACCTGCGCGGCTTCGCTGTCCGTCAGCGGGGCCATGACCCGCAACTGGGTGGCGTTGGCTCCATCGCGCAGCGCCTGCACCCACGACTGAACCACCGCCGCCCGATCAGCGCCCGGGGGTGGCATCGGTCCGCACGCGCGTGTGTCCCCAATCCAGCCGACCGCCTGCAGACCAGCCGGTGTCGCTTTGCAAAGGCACCCATTTCAGCCCAAAGCCCAGGCCCCGGTAGGTGGTGGCGGGCTCGTACTGCCTGTCTTTGGCACGGCCCAGCACAGCTTCCATCTCCAGACCTGGAAGAACGCCTGCGCCCACCACCAGATCCACGCCCCGGGTCTTGTCGTCACGGAACGCAACGGCTTCCAGCTTCATCGTGCCCTGAGCAAGGGTGCCCGCGTCATCCGTGTGCATGGGCGACTCGGCCGCAGCGGGCACGGCGCAATTCAACCCGGCCAGGGCAATGCACCACGCGATTGCTGGGAATGTTTTGAAATGAGGGAGGGGAGGGGTCATAGGGCGCTCAAACGTAGAGCGCCCATTTTGCAACGACCGGGATAGCGCGAAAACCAAGGCGGCCCGCAAGCCGCCTGTAACTGCTTATTTGATGTCGTCCACCTGGCCGACCTGGGTGCCAGCCGCAGGCGTGACCCGGCGGGCGCCATCAAAGCGGCGCTGCCAGTAGCTTTGGCGCATGTCTTCCACGCGCACTTCTGAGCCACTGCGGGGGGAATGGATGAACTTGCCGTCGCCCACATAGATGCCTACGTGGCTGAAGGTGCGGCGCATGGTGTTGAAAAAAACCAGGTCGCCCGGCTGCAGTTCTTTCTTGTCGATCACTTGGGTGGAAGCCGCTTGCTGGTCTGCACGGCGGGGCAAGACCAAACCCACGGTTTGCTGATAGATCGCCCGGACAAAGCCGCTGCAATCAAAACCGGTTTCTGCGCTATTGCCACCGCGCTTGTAGGGCACGCCCAAAAAGCCCATGGCGTTGACCACCAAGTCGCCCGCACGGCCGGCAACGGTCTGAGCCTTGTCTGCCACCTTGTGGCTCACGTCTTCGAGTCGTGTGAGAAGCCCTTTGTCCGCGAGCAAGCGGTCCATATCGTCAGAATTGGTGCCTTGGGGGGCAGCGTGCGCTGCGGTTGCGCAGGCAAGGATAAGGATGCATAACCATTTGGACATGGGGGCGAAGGGTAACACGATATGGTCATTTATCAAAAATAATCGGTCTTACAAGCTGTTGATTTCATTCAGATAAACCGGTGGTTCCAGCCTTTTCCCAGGCAACTGCCGCTTGACACATGCGCGCCATGCGCACGCTGTACCGCGCTGGTGCCGGATGGAACGCATGGCCGGGGAATCCAAGGAGGTGGAAGGCATGGATTGGAGATCAAATCGGCCGGTAGCGCCAGTGCACAAAGCGCTGGTAGCTCTATTTTTGATAGTAACGAGCGTACAGACCGGCGCCCATGCCCAAGATGCGGCCGTCCCTGCGCCAGCGGTGTCGCTGGTGCCGGTCGCCACCGGTCTGGTGCATCCCTGGGCGGTGGCCTTTTTGCCCGGCGGGCAGTTTTTGGTGACTGAGCGCCCGGGGCGCCTGCGCGTGGTCAGCGCAGCGGGGCAGGTGGGGCCTGCGCTGGCAGGGGTGCCGCCGGTGGCAGCGGGCGGGCAGGGCGGTCTGCTGGACGTGGTGACCGACAAGGATGTTGCCCGCACCCGCCGTATCTATTTCTGTTTTGCCGAGCCTGCAGCGGGTGGCGCGGCGGGCAACAGCACGGCGGTGGCGCGCGCCACCTTGTCGGCAGATGCCAGCAGCCTGCAGGACGTGCGCGTCATCTTCAGCCAGCGGCCCAAGGTGGAGAGCGCGCTGCACTTTGGCTGCCGCATTGCCCAGGCCAGTGACGGCAACCTCTTTGTATCGTTGGGCGAGCGCTACCACCGCAAGGACGACGCCCAAAAGCTCGACAACCACCATGGTAAGGTCATCCGCATCACCCCAGACGGAGCAGCGCCGCCCGACAACCCCTACGTGAAACAGCCTGGCGCATTGCCCGAGATCTGGAGCTATGGCCACCGCAACCCCCAGGGCGCCACCATGGGCCCCGACGGCAAGCTGTGGATGCACGAGCATGGCCCGCAGGGCGGCGACGAAATCAATCTGCCACAGCCAGGGCGTAACTACGGCTGGCCTGTGATCACCTACGGTGAGAACTATGGCGGCGGCAAGATGGGCGAAGGCACAGCCCGCGCGGGCATGGAGCAGCCGCTGCACCAGTGGACACCGTCCATCGCCCCCTCGGGCATGGCGTTTCTGACCAGCACGCGCTACGGCACGGCGTGGCAGGGCAGCCTGTTTGTCGGGTCGCTCAAGTTTGGCACCCTGCACCGCCTGGAGGTGGCGGGTGGCAAGGTGCAGCGCGAGGAAAAGCTGCTGCAAGGCAATGGCGAGCGCATTCGCGATGTGCGGCAGGGCCCCGATGGCCTTCTTTATATGGTGACCGATAGCCCGCAGGGCCGGTTGCTGCGCCTGCAGCCCCTGTGAGCGGGGTCAGAATCTTGATGCAGATCGCGCGCCGCTGCTGGCCGACTGGATCGTGCAGCAGCGCCCCGGCGCGCTGCTGGTGGGCCCCGACGGCGAATCTGCCCAATGGGTGGCCCAGGCAGCCGCGCGCCACGGCCTGGAGCACGCCGTGTGCACCAAGGAGCGCCACGGCGACCGCAGCGTCACCATCCACCTGCCACCCGTGGCCGTGCAGGGCAGGGCGGTGGCGCTGCTCGACGACATGGCCAGCACCGGCGACACCCTGGCCCAGGCGGCGCGGCTGCTGCTGCAGGACGGTGCTGCCTCGGTGGACGTGGCGGTGACGCACGCGCTGATCGACGCAGAGGCCCTGGCCGCGCTGCACGCGGCAGGGGCGGGAGAGTTCTGGAGCACGGATTGCGTGGCGCACCCTACGAACGCGGTGGCGATGGCGGTGGCGCTGGCGCGGGGGGGGGGCAGTTGTGGGGCTCGAGGGCTGATATTCCCGGTTGCATGTGTTTGCCCGACTGAATATGTAGCACTGTCGGCCATGGTCCAGCAGCCGGTTTTCTGGTGGCCGGCTTGTGTGACACGACGGTTTGCAGCAGCCGACTCGTTCCAACTGCTGGTCAATTTTTGGCGAGCGACCGCTTGGGCAAGCATCGGGGGGTGCCAAAACTCCAAATTCATCGGCCCGATTTCACCCAACCCTTTGGGCAATTGCCTTGCCGGGCGGTCTGCGGCGTTACGGCGCTTGTGGATAGCCGAGCTGTACGCAGCGCCCCGTGCCTTGCATCCCAACCCAGCAAAGGACTCGTGCAACTCCAAAAAGACTTTGAACCAAGGCTCTTGGAAGATTTAGCGTGGCCCACAAGGGGCTCTCAGTCATGCAGATGCTCGGCTACAAACTGGCGAAAAATTCCCATGGCAGGCGCTTCAGTACGGTCGGCCAGGGTAACGAACGCAAAGCGTGCGCCCTCATTCAACGCCGGAGTGATGGGCAACTCCACCAAGCTACCATTGGCGATGGCTTCACGCGCGGGGCTGATGAGGCCGAGGAACACCGCGTCACTGCCGTGTACCGCGTGTAGCAAACTGTTGATATCGTTGCAGCGCAGGGTCACCGCGACCTGGGGGTCAGCTGCGGGCCCATAGCGGGTGATCAGAAGACGTGCCAACTCCGGATTGAGTGAAGTCGACGCTAACGGATAGCGTTGGAGGTGTGCAAATGTAATGGGGGTGTTGAGTTTGGCAAGGGGGTGACCCGCGCGACAGATGAAACCACCGCGCATTTGGCCCAAATCTTCGATCAACAGGTCATCAGCTGGCGTGACGCTGCGTAGATCCACAACCAGTGCGTCGAATCCACGTTCGCGCAAGCGGTTGGTCTGCAACTCGGGGGGGCCTGATTCGAGGCTGACCTGCACTCTTGGATGCATGCAGGCCATGTAACGCAGAAAGGGCTGCATCAGCAGTGCAGTAGGCCCCGCGCCGAGCCCAATGCGAATGACCCCCAAGTAGCCATCTTGCAATAGCTGTGCGCTGCGCTTTAGCTCAACGGCATCCAGCACCATGCGGCGCGCCCGGCTTGCAACGGTCTGGCCGAACGGCGTCAACTCGTTGCGCTTGCCCATTCGGTCGATCAGACGTGCTCCGAAATCGTCTTCGAGGGTCTGGATGCTGCGACTCAGGGCGGACTGGGTGATGTGGCAACGTTCCGCGGCGCGGCTGAACGAACCGGTGTCCGCCACAGCCAGCAGGTACTCCAGATGGCGCAGGTTCATTTCGTTTGTCGCATGAGTTTTTTGAATGCATTCCGAATAAATTATGCATTAGCCGCATTTGATCATGATTCATATGATTTCGCACGCTGTCGTCCAGGGCAGCAGCAATCATCCGGAGACAAATTCATGGGCGTTCAAAATTCCAGTATGGGCGACGTCGCGTTGCCGCCCACATCCCAGCGCGTATCGAACAATTCAACTGCCGCGAAGAGCAAGGTGCAGCCCCGCGTCGTGGCTGCAACAGTGGCGGGCAACGCGCTGGAGTTCTTTGATTTCACCACCTACGCGTTCTTCGCGGTGTATATCGGCCAGACCTTCTTTCCTGCTGACGAGCCGCTGGTCACAGTGATGCTGTCGGTAGCGGTCTTTGGCGTTGGCTTCATCACGCGCCCTTTGGGCGGGCTGCTGATCGGCGCTTTTGCCGATCGTGCAGGACGCAAGCCGGCCATGCTGTTGACCATTGCGCTCATCACGGTCGGCACGATCGGCATGGCGCTCACCCCCTCGTACGCAAGCATCGGATTGGCGGCACCCATCATCGTCATTGCCTGTCGGCTGGTGCAGGGGCTGGCACTGGGCGGCGAGGTCGGGCCGTCTACGACGTATCTGATCGAGATCGCACCCCAGGGCCGGCGCGGCCTGTATGGCAGCTGGCAGCTTGCCAGCCAGGGCATAGCCTCGCTGGCGGCTGGCGTCGTCGGCATTGTGCTCACGCTGGCGCTAAGCAAGGAGCAGATGCTGGCGTGGGGTTGGCGTATCCCTTTCTTGCTCGGTCTGGCATTGATCCCCATTGCCGTCTTTCTGCGCCGCCACATGCCCGAGAGCCTCGAGCAGCCCACGCATAGCGGACCCATCAAGAGCCCGCTGGCCGATATCCGGCACCATCTGCGACCGATCATGCTGGCGCTCATGGTCATCCTGGGTGTGACGATCTCGACCTATGCGGCGATCTACATGACCACTTATGCCGTGACCACGCTCAAGCTCTCCGCGACGATCGCCATGTCGGCGACCATCGTATTCGGCGTGGCGACCTGGGCGGGTGCGCTGCTGGGGGGCTGGCTGTCAGATCTGTATGGGCGCAAACCTGTGATGCTCTGGGCTCGCGTAGCGTTGTTTGTTCTGGTCTATCCGGCTTACATGCTGCTCATCGACCATACCAGCGTTGCCACTCTGGCACTGGCGACTGCGCTGCTGGCATTGCTCACGGGCATTGGTGGCGCGCCAACGCTGGTGGCCATCCCGGAGCTGTTCCCTGGTCATGTACGCGCGCTCGGGCTGTCGATTGCCTATGCCTTTGGTGTGGCGCTGTTTGGCGGCACCGCGCAACTGGTGATCACCTGGCTGATCAAGGTGACCAACAACCCGGCGGCGCCAGCGCTCTACGTACTTGTCACCAGCTTGATCGCCATCGTCGGCATTCTGCTCATGCGCGAAACCGGCGGTGACAAGGAACTACAGAAATGATCACCAGGCGAATTTTTGCGGACTGTGAGTTCATAGCATGACTGTTCAAGACACCTTGCAGGCGGTACGCGCACACGAAGACGAATTCATCGCTTTGCGCCGTGATATCCATCAGCACCCCGAGCTGCCATTCGAAGAGCTGCGCACCAGTGATTTGGTGGCTGCTCGACTGCGGGACTGGGGTTACCACGTTGAGCGCGGCCTGGGCGGAACCGGTGTGGTCGGGCAACTCAAGCGTGGCGACGGCACGCGCACGCTGGGCCTGCGTGCGGACATGGATGCACTGCCGATCCAGGAAGCCACGGGTCTGCAGTACGCAAGTCGCAACCAGGGCGTCATGCACGCCTGCGGCCACGACGGACATACGGCCATGCTGCTGGCGGCAGCCAAGGTGCTGGCAGAGCAGGGTGACTTCTCAGGGACACTCAACCTGATCTTCCAGCCCGCGGAGGAATACGGCACCAGCGACTGTGGCGCCGTACGCATGATCAACGACGGCCTGTTCGACAAATACCCATGTGACGCTATCTTCAGCATGCACAACATGCCCGGCTGGCCACAGGGGCACTTGATCTTTCGCGAAGGCCCAATGATGGCCTCCTCAGACAAGGTCTACATCACGCTGGTAGGCCACGGTGGTCACGGTGCTGTGCCGCACAAGACAGCCGATCCGGTGGTGGCGGCGGCCAGCCTGGTGATGGCGTTGCAGACCGTGGTCTCGCGCAACGTCGATCCACTGCAAACAGCGGTGGTTACTGTGGGGGTGCTGCAATCCGGGCGCGCCAATAACGTCATCCCCGACAGCGCACATCTCGAGCTGAGCGTGCGCGCGCTCGATTCTGAGGTGCGCAGCCTGCTGCAGCAGCGCATTACCGAAATCGCCCACGCTCAGGCGCAGAGCTTTGGCGTCAAGGCTGAAATCGACTATCGGCGCGGCTACGCGGCACTGGTCAACAGCAAGGACGAAACCGACTTCGCCCGCCAGATTGGCAGCGAATTGGTTGGTGCCGAGCGCGTCGTGCTGCAGGCCCCGCCTCTCACCGGCAGCGAAGATTTCGCTTTCATGCTGGAGAAGTGCCCCGGCAGCTACCTATTGATCGGAAACGGGGATGGCGACAAGCTGGGCGCCTGCATGGTGCACAACCCGGGATACGACTTCAACGACGCCAACCTGGCCATTGGCGCTGCATACTGGACGCTGCTGGCGCGGCGTTATCTGGTTTGAACGATGGACCGCGCCGCTTTGGAAACGCTCCAGGGCTTTCTGGTAGGGCTCGACGCGCGCATGAAGCGCGCGCACAAACGCGGCCAGGTGGCGCACTACATTCCGCAACTGGCCAGCGTTGATGTGCATCAGTTCGGGATCAGTGTGTGCCTGGCCAGTGGTGAGCAGCTGAGCGCGGGCGACGCTGCGACGCCGTTTTCGATCCAGAGCATCTCAAAGGTCTTCTCGCTGGCGATCGCATTGGGCCGTCACGGCGACCGGCTCTGGAAGCGGGTGGGCAAGGAACCATCTAACTACACCTTCAACTCGGTCATTGAGCTTGAGCAGGAAGGCGGCAAACCGCGCAATCCTTTCGTCAATGCGGGTGCACTGGTCACCACCGACGCCATGCTTGATGCGCCTGACGCGGGCGGCGGACTCGACGAACTGATGGATTTCGTTCGCACGGCGGCTGGAGATGACCGGATCTCGATTGATGAACAGGTTGCCGCCTCGGAATACCGCACGGCCTACCGCAACTTCTCCCTGGCGTACTTTCTACGCTCGTGCGGCAATCTGCACACCGAATGCGAACGGCTGCTGCAGATTTACTGTCGCCAATGCGCGATCGCGATGAACTGCCAGCAATTGGCCAGCGTCGGCCGGTTCCTGGCCGGTTTCGACTCCGCAGCCCACCTGCTGAACCCAGCTCAGGCACGCAGCATCAACGCCTTGATGCTGGTAGCGGGGCACTATGATGGTTCAGGCGACTTCGCCTATTCGGTCGGCTTCCCCGGCAAGAGTGGCGTTGGAGGCGGCATTCTTGCCGTCGTTCCGGGACATGCATCGATCGCGGTCTGGTCTCCTGGCCTGAATGCGTTTGGCAATTCACTGCTCGGCACGCGCGCGCTGCAAGAGTTGTCAGAGTTCACCGGCTGGTCGGTGTTCTGACGTGCAGACTTTATCGTTTGCCTCGACATGAACAGCCCCGGATTTTGAGCAGGCTGGCTGGTTTGAATGAAGGTCGGTGAGACTGCCTCGCTGGCCCATTGCCGCCAGACTGCTTTGAGTGCTGGCATGGTCGGCTCAGCCTCAGCAAGGCAATCCCAGCAGCTCTGCGATCACTTTACACTCCAGCTTGGCAAGGTACTCCTGAATCAAGGGAGGCCCGGCGCGATCGGCCCATGATGTGTTGTCCTTCGCGTCATCCCGCGTGGTCATGACGACCGCCGCTCCGGGGTCCGTCGCGGTAAAAGCCTTGTTCAGAGCCAAGGGTTGCATGAAGCTACCTCCCATGCTCCTGCCAGGCAAGCGCGCTGGGGCCTGCCCGCAAAGTTCAAGATACGCCTGCTGGTGCAAAGCCCCCGGCGCTGCGCTACGGCTGCGACAATCCGGCCCTTGCAACCACAAGAGAGAAAGACCCTGCCATGCTGCTTGACGCTGACGAATCACAACTTGTGCTGGTGGACTACCAGGCACGCTTGATGCCCGCCATCCACGATGGCTCGGCCGTTCTGGCCAATGCCCGCTTGCTGGCCCGCGTGGCGCGTACGCTGGGCGTACCGGTGTGGGGCACCGAGCAAAATCCGTCGCGTCTGGGGGCCAACGATGCCGACTTGCGCGCGCTCTGCGATCGCACCCTGGCAAAAATGCACTTCAGCGCTGCGGAAGAAGGTTTGGGCGAATGGCTGCGCCCACCCGCCCAGCCCCAGCAGGGCGGCAATGCCCGCAGCCTGCCCAAGCACCTGCAAAAGCCAGCGCAACAGGCCCCAGAGCGCGGCACGATTGTGATTGCCGGATGCGAAGCCCATGTCTGCCTGTTGCAAACAGCGCTGGACTTGATGGAAGACGAGTTTGAAGTGTGGGTGGTGACCGATGCCTGCGGTTCACGCACCGAGCGCAACCGCGATGCCGCATTTGACCGGCTGGCTGGCGCCGGCGCAGAACTCGTCACGACCGAAATGGTGGCCTTTGAATGGCTACGCACTTGCGAGCACCCTGACTTCAAGGAAGTGCTGGGCTTGGTGAAGTAACTCCACCAAAAAATATTTCAATAAAAATAGCTGCTGGCGCCTATCTGGAAAGCGCCAGCAGCTATTATTTTGAGAGCAATTGGCAAGAGGGCCAGCACCTTGCCAATGCGCTTGGTGGCCAGGGTCAGGTCAGCGCAAGCCAGCGCCTGCAGCGCCCTCGGCCCGCTGAATCAATTCGATTTTGTACCCGTCTGGATCCGTGACAAAGGCAATCACGGTAGTGCCGCCTTTGACGGGGCCTGCCTCGCGCGTGACGTTGCCGCCAGCGGCCTTGATCTTTTCGCAGGCGGCATACGCGTCAGGCACGCCCAGTGCGATATGACCATAGGCGTTGCCGTGGTCGTAGCTTTCCACGCCCCAGTTGTAGGTCAGTTCAATTTCTGCCTGGCCAGGGTTGCCCCCCTCAAAGCCCAAAAACGCCAGCGAATACTTGTATTCGGGGTTTTCAGACTGGCGCAGCAGTTGCATGCCCAGCACCTTGGTGTAGAAGTCGATAGAGCGTTGAAGGTTGCCAACGCGCAGCATGGTGTGAAGGAATCTCATGCCTTCGATTGTGCCGGCAAGTCAAAAACCAAGCAGGTGGTGGTGGCATGCGCGTACAGCGTGCCATCCGGCCCCGCCAGGCGCGCTTCGGCCGTGGCCAGCTGGCGCCCGCAGTGGATCACGCGGCCTTCGGCGCGCACGCGCTGCACCTTGGGCGTGATGGCCTTGACCAGGTTGATGCCCAGCTCGGCTGTGGTGTAGCCGCGGCCCGGTTCCATGCGCGTGTGCACAGCGCAACCCAGTGCTGAATCGAGCAGCGTGGCAAACCAGCCGCCATGCACCGTGCCCATGGGGTTCAGGTGCTCTGGGCGGGGCGTGCCCTGGAAAACGGCCTTGCCATCGTCCACCTCCACGATCAGGAAGTCCAGCGTCTTGGCAATGGCCGCGTAGGGCAGTTCGCCCCGCAGCATGGCTTGCATTTGCTGCAGGCCATTCAGGTGGGCGATCTGCTCGCGGGTGGCGACGCCCGGGCCAGGGCCTACGTCCAACGCGGCCAGGACCTCGCGCTCCTGCGCCAGCCAGTGTTCAAGGTGGTTGTGTTGGGTCATGGGGTGTCCGGATTGTGGGTGGGGCCAAAACTTATTAATTGCATATGCAATTATTGCAGATACAATTAAATCCATGCAAGCCGACTCATCCACCCAGGCCTCCGTGCTGCCGCAGGGCTGCACCAACTTTAAGCTGCGCCAGCTGATGCGCCGCGTAGCCAACCACTACGACGCCGAAATGGCGAAGTGCGGGATCAAGACCACGCAGTACTCGCTGCTGTCGCATGTGCTCAAGCTGGGCCCGATTCGCCCGGGTGACCTGGCCACAGAGATGAAGATGGACGCCTCGACGCTCACGCGCAACCTGCGCCCGCTGGTGGATGCCGGTTGGGTGACGCTAAAGGCAGGCACGGACGCACGCAGCCGCCTGGTGCACATCACCGACGCAGGCCGCGACAAGCGCGCGGAAGCACAACGCCACTGGAAGGCAGCGCAACTGGCACTGAACGAAACGCTGGGTGTGGAACGCGTGCTGGCCTTACACGCACTGGTGGACGACTCGCTCGATTTGCTGGCGGCGCTGCCAGCGCAGGAGGCAGGGCATGACGAATAACACGACACCTCAAGCCGCAGCCAGGGCCGCCACGCCGCTGGCCCTGTGGCTGGTGTTGCTGGCCGCAGCAGGCGCCTTTGCGATGACGATGGGTACACGCCAGACCATGGGCCTGTTCCTGTCCGCGCTCAACACCTCCACCGGTCTGGGCATTGGCAGCATCAGCCTGGCGTTTGCATTTGGCCAGCTGTAGTGGGGCCTGACCCAGCCGTTTGCCGGGGCCGTGGCCGACCGCATCGGCACGGGCCGCGTCATCCTGCTGGGCGTGGCGCTGGTGGCGCTGGGCACCTTCATCACGCCGTACATGACCACCACGGCCGGGCTGATCTTTGCGATTGGCGTGCTGGCCGCAGGTGGCGCGGGCATGGCGGGGCCGTCGGTGCTGATGGCGGCCACTGCGCGGCTGGTGCCGCTGCAAAAGCGCGGGCTGGCCAGCGGCATCGTCAACGCGGGTGGCTCGTTCGGGCAGTTTGTGATGGCACCCATCGCCATCAGCCTGACTGCCGCCGTAGGCTGGGCCAGCGCCCTGCAGTGGCTGGGCGTGCTGGTGCTGCTGGCACTGCCTGCAGTGTGGGTGCTCAAGGGCAACTCCAATGCGCTGGCAGCGCAGGCTGCGGCAGCCTCCGGCCAGAAGACATTGACCGCGCGCGAGGCCATTGCCCAGGCACTGGCCACACCCAGCTACCGGTACCTGGCGGCGGGTTTCTTGGTTTGCGGCTTTCATGTGGCGTTTTTGGCTACGCACTTGCCTGGCGTGATTGCAGCGTGCGGGCTGGCGCCCGAAGTAGGGGGCTGGTCGCTGGCGGTGATCGGGCTGTTCAACATTGTGGGCAGCCTGGGCATGGGCTGGGCAGTAGGGCGCTGGCGCATGAAGTCGCTGCTGTCACTGCTGTATACGGTGCGTGGCCTGGCGGTGCTGATCTTCCTGTTTGCCCCCAAAACGCCCGCCTTGGTGCTGATCTTCGCCGCCGTCATGGGCATCACCTTCCTGTCCACCGTGCCCCCCACGGCCGGGCTGGTCGCCAAGATGTTTGGCACGGCCAACATGGCCATGTTGTTCGGCATCGTGATGCTTTCGCACCAGGTGGGCGGCTTTCTGGGTGCCTACCTGGGCGGCAGCGTGTTCCAGGCCACCGGCAGCTATGACTGGGTCTGGTACATGGACATCGTGCTGGCCCTGGGTGCAGCGCTGGTCAACCTGCCGATCCGTGAAGCACACCTGGCGCGGCCTGCCGCCACGGCCGCGTGAACCCAAAACCTCGCACCAAGAAAGCCATCGACATGACGCAGACCCCGGCCAGCCACGCCTCGACGACCACCCAGCCCCCGATCTACTTGGAAGACCTGACCGTGGGCGACCAGTTCACCAGCGGCGAACACGCCATGGACGAGGCGCAGATCACCAGCTTTGCCGCGCAGTTCGACCCGCAGCCCTTTCACCTGGACGACGCTGCGGCCCGCGATTCCCTGTTTGGCGGTCTGGCAGCCAGTGGCTGGCACACGGCCGCAATCACCATGCGTTTGCAAGTGACGAGCGGTTTGCCCATCGCCGGCGGCATCATCGGAGCAGGTGGCGAGCTGAGCTGGCCACGGCCCACCCGCGCTTCAGACGTGCTGCATGTGGTGAGCGAGGTGATGGAGGTCACGCCATCGCGCTCCAAACCCGACCGGGGCATGGTCTCCGTGCGCAGCGAAACACGTAACCAGCATGGCGATGTGTTGCAGGTGGCCACCGTGCGCATCGTGGTGCCGCGCAGGCCCGGCGCCAGCAAAGCAGCCCCCGCATGACTGCCACGCTCGACCCGCGCACCCGGCTCCTGCTGGAAGCCCCCATTGCGCCCACGCTGCTGCGCCTGGGCGCACCCAATGTACTGGTGATGCTGGCCCAGGCTGGCGTTGGCCTGATGGAAACCTACTTTGTTGGCAAGCTGGGCACCGATGCGCTGGCCGGCATGGCACTGGTGTTCCCGGCTGTGATGCTGATGCAAATGACATCGGCGGGTGCCATGGGTGGAGGCATTGCTTCTGCCATCGCCCGGGCCTTGGGCGCCCGGCGGCGCGATGATGCCGATGCGCTGGTACTGCACGCGCTGTTGATTGCTGCGGTGTTTGCATTGGCTTTCATGGTCACGGTGGTTGCGGGAGGGCGCTGGCTTTACACCCGCATGGGCGGCAGTGGCGGGGCGCTGGATGCGGCAATGGTCTATTCAAACTGGGTGTTTGGTGGCGCGCTGCTGGTCTGGCTGTTCAACACGCTGTCGGCCGTGATCCGTGGAGCCGGCAATATGGCCTTGCCCGCCTATGTGACGGTAGCGGGAGCCGTGTTGCTGCTACCGCTGTCTCCGCTACTGATCTTTGGGTGGGGCCCGTTACCGGGCCTTGGCATCGCCGGGGGCGCCATTGCGCTGCTGCTGTATTACCTGGCAAGCAGTGCGGTGTTGGCTGCTTACCTCTGGTCGTCGCGCAGTTTGCTGCGGCCATCGCTGCGCGGTCTGCAGTTACGGTGGGCACTGTTTGCAGACATTTTGCGTGTGGGCTTGGTGGGCACGGTGTCCACCGTGGCCACCAACCTGGCCATCGGAATCACCACAGCCTTGGTGGGTGCATACGGCACTGCGGCGATTGCAGGGTATGGCACCGCATCACGGCTGGAGTATCTGCTGGTGCCGCTGGTGTTTGGCCTGGGCGCACCCCTGGTGGCTATGGTTGGCACCTGCATCGGCGCCGGTCAGCGCGAACGCGCCTTGCGCGCCACCTGGATCGGGGCGGCGATTGCATTCGCGATGACCGAGGCCATTGGTCTTTGGGCTGCGGCGTATCCGGCAGCCTGGCTGTCGCTGTTCAATACGGAGCCCGCCATGATCGAAGCAGGTTCACAGTATCTGCGCATCGTTGGGCCCTGGTACGGTTTCTTTGGTCTGGGCCTGGTGCTGTACTTTGCTTCGCAAGGGGCAGGACGCTTGCTGTGGCCGGTGCTTGGCAACATCGCACGCCTGGTGGTAGCCGTGGCCGGAGGTTGGTTGGCTCTGCACGGCGGCTACGCCATTGCAGGCGTGTTCGCTGCCCAGGCCGCCGCCATGGTGGTGTACGGCATCGCCAACGCCTGGACCATTGCCGGTGGCGCGTGGTTTGGCCCTGTGGGCTGGCCCCGGGGCATGGCAGCGTTGCTCAGGCGTCTGCCGCAGGGTTGAAACAGGTATGAGGCTGGCTGCTAGGGCGCTCGGAAAGTGTGTGCTGGTAGCTGTTCGCAAAGCCCATAAGATACGCTGCACGTACAGGTTTCAATCGACCGCGCTGGCTTACGGTATGACGATACCTAGAGCATCAGCGGAAGTTATGTGACTAGTGTGGTGTCTCAAAAATATATAGAACTATTTTGACCGGTGTTGGTCGAATCAGCTTCCTTATAGGAGACTACGC
>NZ_CAXIAK010000048.1:0-24443 GCF_964021665.1 uncultured Acidovorax sp. | reverse complement strand
CAGCACCGTGTCGTCCAGCGCCTTGCGCGCCACGTCAGCGGCAGCGCGGGCTGCCTGGTAGGTAGCTTGCGCCGCTTGCAGGCTGGCTTGCGAATTGACGAGTGCGGTGGCAGAGATAAAGCCTTGGTCTACCAGGGCTTTGTTGTTGTCCAGCTGGCGCTGGTTGATGTCTACCTGCGCCTTGGCAGCATCGGCCTGCTGCTGGGCCTGGCGCAGGCGTGCCTGGGCTTCGGTGGGGTCAATGCGCGCCACCACCTGGCCAGCGCGCACGCTGTCGCCCTCGCGCAGCGTGAGGCTTTGAATCTCTCCCGCCACCCGCGCCTTGATCATGGCCGAATCCACTGCGCGCAGCGCGCCCGAGATGGGAACGCCCAGCTCCAGAGTGCGTTGCTGCACCGTGATCATCTCGCCTTCGGCCAGTTGCAGCGGCGCTTGCTCCCGTGAAGTGGTGGCTTCAGCCAGCGCCTGTTTTTCCACTTGCCGTGCGGCCAGCGTGCGCCACACGCCCCAGCCCATCAGCACAACAACCAAGCCGAGGGCCGTCCAGGTGATCCAGCGTTTCATGGGTTTTGAGAGGGTGGGGGTGTTGCACCAGCGGCAGGGCGAACGCACAGGCCGTGGAGGATGTTGTCGATCTGCGTGCGGATGTACTGCTCGGGGGTGAAGACTTCGTCGGGCAAAGAGCAAGGGCCCATGGAGTTGTTCCACAGCATGAGGAACATCATGGGCGCCAGCACGATGTAGGTGCCGTATTCAAGATCCATTTGGCGAAACTCTCCCCGCTCCATACCGCGTTGCAGGATGCGCCGGATGAGCGCGCGGCCGGGCAGGATCACCTCTTGCTGGTAGAACTGCGCAATCTCCGGGAAGTTCTGCGCCTCGCTGAACATCAGCTTGGTGATGCCAGACGCCTTGGTGGCGCCAATGCGCTCCCACCACACCTGGTAGCAGTAGGTCAGCCCTTCGCTGGTGTTGCCCACGAACGATTCCAGCGCGTTGTTCCATTCAGTAAAGCGGCCGACGATGTTCTCGCGCACCACGGCCTTGAACAGCTCTTCCTTGCTGGGGAAGTACAGAAACAGCGTGCCCTTGGAGACCCCCGCACGCGCAGCGACATCGTCCACCCGCGTGGCGGCAAAGCCTTTTTCCACGAACAGGTCCAGCGCCGCTTCCAGTAATTCGCCGGGGCGCGCTTCTTTGCGCCGGCTGCGCTTGGGTGCCGCTTCGTTGGTCAAGGGAGTGTGGGGTGTGTTTTGTGACATTGTTACTGACTGACTGGTTAGTAATGTAGCAACCAGACCTCTGGCAGTCAATGCGCTGGGACAAGCAGTGATGCCTGGCGAGTCCGTTGTCGTGGGGCGCAGGTCAATTGCACTCGCCCCAAGGGTTATGGTCGCGCGGAATAATGGGCCGCAAAGGAATCAACACCCATGAACTTGCAAACCATCACTTTGGGCGGGGGATGTTTTTGGTGCACCGAGGCGGTGTTTGACCGTGTGCGCGGCATTACCGACGTGGAAAGTGGCTACACCAATGGCCACACCGTCAATCCCACTTACGAGCAAATCTGCCAGGGCGACACAGGCCATGCCGAGGTCGTGCGCCTGACGTTCGATGCTGACGAAATCAGCCTGGAGGAGATCCTGGAAATCTTCTTCCATACCCACGACCCGACCACCCTGAACCGCCAGGGCAACGATGTGGGCACGCAGTACCGCAGCGGCATCTATTACGACCAGCCCGAGCATGGTGAAGTGGCCAGCGCCATGATCCGCCAGATGTCGCAAGACAAGCTGTTCAGCGCCCCCATCACCACCGAAGTGGCGCCGCTTTCGAACTACAGTACGGCCGAGGCGTATCACCAGGATTACTTTGCGAACCACCCTCACGCCGGGTACTGCGCATTCGTGGTGGGCCCCAAGGTCGAGAAATTCCGCAAGACGTTTGCGCGCTATCTGAAAGGCTGAGGTCGTTCAGGTTTTGCGCAGGCGGAGCGCAGAACAACCGGCCGCCGAGACTCATGTCCTGCAGTGGGGGGGGGTATGGGCCGCGCGCAAAGGGGCTTGTGGTCAGTGGGTTGTGCATAATGCAACCCGTTTGCGTTAAATGCCGCTCGAATGGGCGCTGCAATCCACCATGCCTTCCACCGCCAACTCCTCTAGTGACCAGCCCCTGGCCTGGGCTTTGCCGCCGGGCATGCGCGCCACCCGGGCCACCCGGGCGCTGGAGCGGCTGTACCACGAGCGCCCCCACGCCGCCTTGTCAGAGGCCGAAGTGGAAGCCGCCCTGGCCGCTGCGGGCGCCCCGGTCAATCGCGTCACGGTGTACCGCATGCTCGACCGCTTTGCCGCTGCAGGCCTGCTGCACAAGCAGGTCGATGCCGCGCGTGTAATGCGCTATGCGCTGGCACCGCAGGGGGAAGAGGGCGCCGCCCCTCGCTTTGAGTGCGACGACTGCCACCAGCAGTTTCGCCTGTCGCAAAGCGCAGCGCCAGTGCAGTCGGCCCTGCAAGAAGTGCTGCAGGCGCTGGCCTCGGCCGGGCACGAGGGGCTGGCGGTAGACATTGCGGTGCGTGGCCGTTGCGCGGGCTGTGCCCACCCCACCAACGAGGCCGCAGCATGATCCGCACCCGGGGCCTGGCCTACCGCTATGGCGCGGGGCCACAGTTGCAGTTTGCCGATGTAGATCTGCCGCAGGGCGGCACCTTGCTGCTGCAGGGGCGATCGGGCGCGGGCAAATCCACCTGGCTGGCGCTGGTGGCGGGGCTTCGGGCTGCCACGGGCGGTGATCTGTTCGTGGCGGGGATTCAACTGGGCACGCAGCGTGGGGCTGAGCTGGACGCCTGGCGTGCGCGCTGCATTGGCTTTTTGCCGCAAAAGCTGCATTTGAGCAGCGCCCTCACGGTGGCCGACAACCTGGCCCTGGCCTACTTTGCCGCAGGCCGCCCGCGCGACGATGCCGCCATTGCCCAGGCCCTGGCCCAGGTGGGCGTGGCCGAACTGGCCGGGCGCAAACCGCACCAGCTCTCGGGCGGGCAGGCGCAGCGCGTGGCCTTGGCCCGCGCGGTGCTGTTGCAGCCCGAGCTGCTGCTGGCCGACGAGCCCACGGCCAGCCTGGACGACGAAGCCGCTGCCGATGCCCTGGCCCTGTTGCAAACCAGCGCCGCCACCTGCGGCGCCAGCCTGGTCATTGCCACCCATGACCAGCGCGTGGTGCAGGCGCTGGCGGGCGTGCCGCGCTTGCAGCGGCTGGACCTGAATGCAAACCCTGCCCAGGCCCCGGGTGGAAGTGATTTGAACCAAATGGGCACCCAGCGCCCTGCAGATAAGCGGTAGTAGCTATGAAAAATATAGCAAAAACGGCCGCATTGGCATGGCGTTATCTGTGGTCGCGGCCGCTGGCGGCGGCGCTCAACCTGTTGCTGCTGGCCCTGGGGCTGGCAGCCATCACGCTGGTGCTGCTGGTGTCCACCCAGCTCGACCGGGCTTTTGAGCGCGACCTGGAAGGTATTGACCTGGTGGTGGGCGCCAAGGGCAGCCCGCTGCAGCTCATTCTGGCGGGGGTGTTCCACATCGACGTGCCCACGGGCAACATCCCCCTGCAAGAGGTGCAGGCGCTGCAGCAAAACCCGCTGGTGGCCCAGGTGGTGCCGCTCAGCCTGGGTGACAGTTACCAGGGCTATCGCATCGTGGGCACCACGCCGGATTACGTAACGCACTACCGCGCCACCCTGGCCGAAGGCGCGCTGTGGCAGCAGCCCATGGACGCTGTGCTGGGCGCCAGCGCAGCGCGCGGCATCGTCAAGCCCGACCATGCCGGCCAGCCCCTGGTGGGGGCCACCTTCATCGGCAGCCACGGGCTGGGCGGGGGCGGGCATGCGCATGGCGACCACCCCTACCGCGTCAGCGGCGTGCTGGCGCCCTGCGGCTGCGTGCTCGACCGGCTCATCCTTACCAGCACTGAATCGGTCTGGCAGGTGCACGAAGCCGCCACGGCCGACGACCCCGAAGACCTGGAAATCCTGAAGCAAGAGCGCGAGGTTACCGTGGCCCTGGTGCGCTACCGCACGCCGCTGGCGGCTGTGTCGTTGCCGCGTGCCATCAACGCCAACACCTCGATGCAGGCCGCCGCACCAGCCATTGAAGTGACCCGCCTGTTGCGCCTGCTGGGCGTGGGCGCAGACGTGCTGCGCGCCTTTGGCGGCGTGCTGCTGGCCGTGGCGGCGCTGAGTGTGTTCATTGCGCTGTGGAATGCCGTGCGCGAGCGCCGCTTTGACCTGGCCATGCTGCGCATGCTGGGCGCGCCGCCAGGCCGCGTGGCCGGGCTGGTGCTGTGCGAAGCGCTGTGGCTGGCGGCCCTGGCCTGCGCCCTGGGCTTGCTGCTGGGCCACGGCCTGGCGCATGCCCTGGGCTGGGCGCTGCAGGCGCAAGGGCTGCTGCCTGTGACGGGCGCCGTGTGGTTGTCTGAAGAGGCCGGTGTGCCGCTGCTGGCGGGCCTGGTGGCTGCACTGGCAGCGCTGCTGCCGGCCATGCAGGCCTATCGCACCGATGTGGCCGACCTGCTGGTGCAGCCCTGATGCCGTGTTGTAAGTGCCGTGTTTGTTTTTTTGTTGTTCGTTGATCTCACCTGAAAGGAATCACCATGAAGAAACTCTGGACCGCCCTGTGCGTCGCCCCCTTGCTGCTGGCCAGCGCTGCCGCCCTGGCACAGGCCCACTCTGACAAGCAGACCAAGGAAGACATCGAGCGCCACCGCGCCATGGCCGCCGCCCATGAAGCCGCTGCCAAGTGCCTGGAAGGCGGCAAGGGCGAAGCCGTGTGCATGAAAGAGCTGCAGGCGGCCTGCAAAAACCTGGCCATCGGAAAATACTGCGGCATGAAGCACGCGCATTGAGGCGCGTCCCTCACGCCTGCGCCTCGCTGTCGCCTGATTTTTTCGCTGATTGAAAGAAGAGTCTGCCCATGCCCCGCCTGCTGTCCTGCTCCCATGCCACCTGCCATGCGTCTAGCCTCGGGGCAGCGCGTTGGCGTGCCGTTGTGCTGGCCTGTGCTGTGGTGGTGGGTGGGGCAGGGGCGGCCAGAGTGCAGGCGCAGGCATCAGGCGCGGCAGGCACTCCGGCGCTCAGTTCACCCCTGCCGCCCGGCACCCACGGGCAGCCAGCGGTGGCGGGCAGCGGGGCCGGTTACCACAGCCCCAACAGCCCCATTGCGCCGCTGCCCGTGCGAAGTGATGTGGTGCCCTGGTCGGTGCTGACCGACCTGACCAAGAAAACCACGGCCAACGCTGTGCTGCCCGTGTTCAACGCGCAGCAGCAGGGTATGCACCAGACGGTGCAGCGCATCCAGGGCTTCATGGTGCCCATGGATGCCAAACCCACGCAAAAGCATTTTTTGCTCACCTCCGTGCCCTTGACCTGCTCGTTCTGCATTCCCGGCGGGCCTGAGAGCATGGTCGAAGTCAAAGCCAAGACCCCCGTGCGCTATTCGCTGGAACCCGTGGTGGTCGAAGGCAAGTTCAACGTGCTGCCCAACGACCCCTACGGCCTGTTCTACCGTCTGGTAGAGGCAGTGCCTGTGAAGTAACGGACTGCTGCTGCGCCCCTTTGCCCTGTTTTTGCTGCTGAAATCTCTTCGCCTTTCATCTGCCATGCGCCTGCCTTTGCCACGGCCCCACCAGCGTGTGTGCACCGCCGTGCGCCCGCGTGCCGGTGCGCGCGCATGGCAGGCAGTCTGGCTGGCCTGCCTGCTGCTGGCCCTGGCATGGGTGCCCACCCTGGGCCGGGTGCACCAGGCGCTGCATTCTGGCGACCACCGCACGGTGCCCATCCAGGGGTTTGCGCATGCGGGCCATGCCGCTGATGCCGCGCACCCCCATGCCCGTGCGCAGGCAGCGCCGGACGCAGCCGCCCTGATTGAATCCCTGCTGCCCGCCCACACCAGCGGGGTCGACTGCCTGCTGCTGGATCAGTTGGCCCTGGCCGATGGCCTGCTGGCCCCTGCGCCGGGCTTGCCCGCCGTCCCCAGCACCCACCACGCCCCGATGGGTTTGGTGCAGCACGGGTGGGTGCTGCACCGGGCCCTGTTCCAGGCACGCGCCCCGCCTGTAGCCCTGCGGGCCTGAACCGCGTCGCTGGCCTCGGCTGCTGTGGCTGTGGGGGCTCGGCTGCTGGCTGACCTGTTCGCTGTCTTCCCACAGCCAGATCGGCGCGTGACGCACGCTGGTTGTCAGTGCGTTATTTACTCCTGATTTGATAGCTGCTAGCGCTTGACTGGAAAGCGCTAGCGTGCATTTTTGTCTCAATCTTTGCAGGGCTGGCCGGCCGTGCCCGCCTGGGTTGCTGCGCATGGTGCGTCGCAGCGTCTGCCTTGTTCGCCTCTGATTTTTTACCTCCAAGGTTTCTCATGATTTATTCCACATTGGCCTCTCGCCGCCTTGCCCTGCGCCCCGTGGCCCTGGCCGTTGCTTTGCTGGCTGCAGGGGGCTCGGCGCTGGCCCAGACCCAGGCCACCGCGCCTGCCGCTGCCGCCGAAGCCAACCTGCCTTCCGTCACTGTCTCTGCCAGCGGCCTGCAACTGGGCGCGGGCGAGATGACCACGCCCGTGACCGTGCTCGAAGGCGATGAACTGGTGCGCCGTCGCGAGGCCACGCTGGGCGAGACGCTGAGCAGCGAGCCCGGCATCACCAGCAGCCACTTTGGCGCCGGGGCCAGCCGCCCCATCATTCGCGGCATGGATGGCCCGCGTGTGCGCGTGCTCAGCGACGGTGCCGAGCTGCACGATGCCTCCACCATCAGCCCCGACCACGCCGTGGTGTCCGAGCCCATGCTGGCCACGCAGATCGAAGTGCTGCGCGGGCCATCGGCCCTGGTGTACGGCAACGGCGCCGTGGGCGGCGTGGTCAATGTGCTGGACGGCAAGGTGCCCACGGCCATCCCGCAAAAGGGCTATGAAGGCAGCGCCGAGTTGCGCGCCAACACAGGCGCCCGTGAGGGGGCGGGCGCCTTGTCGCTGACTGGAGGTGCAGGCAACCTGGCGGTGCATGTGGAAGGCGTGGCGCGCGATGCAGGCGACTACCGCGTGGGCAAGGGCTGGGCGCCTGAGGGCGAGGCCACCCGCAAGGTGCCGGGCAGCTTCAACCGCACCGACACGGGCAGCGTGGGGCTGTCGTGGGTGGGTGAGCGCGGCTACCTGGGCGCGGCCTACACGCGCCAGACGGCCAAGTACGGCCTGCCGGGGCACAACCACAGCTTTGAAGACTGCCACACCCACGGCAATCATCTGCACTGCGGCGCCCATGCGGGCGAAGACGATGGCCACGACCATGAAGATCACGACCATGGCGATGTGCCCGTGGTGGATCTGCGCAGTGAACGCTTTGACGTGCGCGGCGAGCTGCGCAACCCGTTCGCAGGCTTCTCGGCGCTGCGCCTGCGTGCGGGTGTGACCGACTACGTGCACGACGAGGTCGAAGACGGCGCCGTCAGCACCACCTTCAAGAACAAGGCCTACGATACCCGCGTGGAGCTGCAGCACGAGCCCATCGCCGGGTTCAAGGGCGTGGTGGGTTTGCAGACCTCGCAGCGCAAGTTCAGCGCCGAAGGCGAAGAGGCTTACGTGCAGCCCACCGTCACCCGCAAGGTGGGGTTGTTTGTGCTGGAGGAATACCGCCTGGGCGACTGGCGCTTTGAAGGCGCACTGCGCCACGACCGCCAGACAGCCGAAGCGCAGACGAGCGGCATCGAGCGCAGCCACAACGGCACCTCGGCATCGCTGGGCGCGGTGTGGCGCTTCACGCCCGGCTACCAGGTGGGTGCGTCGCTTACCCGCGCCAGCCGTGCGCCGTCGGCCGAAGAGCTGTACGCGCGGGGCCTGCACATGGCCACCAGCACCTACGAGCGGGGCAATGCTGATCTGCGTTCAGAGATTTCGCAAAACATCGACGTGAGCCTGAAGAAGACCAGCGGCGACACCACATTTGGTGTGAGCGTGTTCCACAACAAGATCAACAACTACATCTACGGCCGCACGCTCGATGCGCTGGATGCCCTGCAACTGCTGCAGTACAGCCAGGCCGATGCCACCTTCACCGGCATCGAGGGCCAAGTGCGCCAGGCCCTCACGCGCAACCTGGGCATCACGCTGTTTGCCGACACCGTGCGTGCCAAGCTCGACGGTGGCGGCAATCTGCCGCGCATACCGGCCACCCGCGCTGGCTTGCGGCTGGACGCCAATTGGGCGGCGTGGGAAGGCCAGGTGGAATGGGTGCAAGTGGCCCGCCAAAGCCGCGTGGCCGAGTTTGAAACCGCCACCCCCGGCTACGGCATGCTGAACCTGGGCGCTGCCTACCACGGCAAGCTTGCCAACGGCTCGCCCTGGCAGTTGTACGTGAAGGGCGCCAACCTGACCGACCGCTTGGCCTACGCCCACACCTCGTTCATCAAGACCGCTGCGCCGCTGATGGGGCGCAACATCACCGTCGGGGTGACGGTAGCGTTCTGATAGTGCCCGGGGCCCGTGCTTTGCTCGGGCCCCAGTGGGCTAGGTTTTGTTGACCAGCGCATGCGTGGGGTGCTGCCCCGTCAGCAGCAAAAACATGGCGAAGACGGGGCCTTGCATGGTGCGCTCGTCGGTTTCGCTTTCCAGGGCTTGCCAGGTGCGTGACTGCAGGCCCCCCCGGCTGCCCTGTTGTACGGGGTAGCCCATCAGCTCTGCCGCCTGCACTTGGCTCAGGCCTGCGGCGATGCGGGCGGCTTTGAGTACGCTTGCGGTGGGTGCAGGCATGTCCAGGGTGAGAGGAGGGCTCGATGTCATGGGGCAAGAAGGTGAGAGTTCGGTGCCTTTGCCCGTCTGAGCGCTCACCAAACTCTTCGAAACGGCCCCGCGCATAACGCCAGGGACTTCTGGTTGGCCACTCTCATCGGGCAAGACGTGCAGGCTTGCCATTGTGATGGATGCGGCACCCTTGCCCCTTCTTGTGTAGTGCAGGGCCGCAGCTTGGCGCAGCGGCCCTGGCTGCGTGCGTCAGTCGAGCTTGATCTTGGCGGCCGTGACCACGCTGGCCCAGCGTGCCCGTTCCTTGGTGAAGAACTGGTCTTGCTCGGCGGGCGTCATGGTGACCACCTCAGCCCCCTGGCCCGCCAGGCGCGAGCGGATTTCGGGCGCGCGGATGGCGGTGATGAGCGCCTTGTTGAGCTTTTGCACCACGGCTTCAGGCGTACCACGCGGCACCAGCACGCCTTGCCAGGTGCCCGATTCATAGCCCGCGATGCCTTGTTCGGCAATGGTGGGTACGTCGCCAATCAGCGGCATGCGGATGGACTTGGAAACGCCCAGCATCTTGAGCTTGCCGTTTTGCACCTGGGGCAGGGTGGCCAGCATGCCGTTCATGAGCACCTGGGTTTGCCCGGCCACGGTGTCTTGAATGGCGGTGACACCGCCCTTGTAAGGGATGTACTGCCAGCGGGCGCCACTGGCGCGCTCCAGCGCCACGCCTGCCAGGTGCGGTGCGCTACCTGTGGCCGTGACGGCAAAGTTCAAGTCGTTCTTTTTGGAATAGGCGACCAGTTCCTTGAGGTTGTTCACCGGCACCGAGGGGTGCACCACCAGCAGGTGGGGCGAGTAGGCCAGCATGGTCACGCCACGCAGGTCTTTGGACGGGTCGAACGACAGCTTGGTGTACGCCGACGGGCTGATAGCCAGTGCGCCCACGTCGCACAGCAGCAGCGTGTAGCCATCGGGCTCGGCCTTGGCCACCAGGTCGGCGCCCAGGTTGCCGTTGGCGCCCGCCTTGTTTTCCACGATCACGCTTTGCTTGAGTGATTCCGATAGCACCTGGCTGATGGATCGCGCGATGATGTCCGAACTGCCGCCGGGCGGGTACGGCACGATGATGCGCACCGTCTTGCTGGGCCACTCGGCCGCGTTCTGCGCAAAGGCGCTGGCCGTGGCCAGCAGGGCAAGCCGGCCAGTACGGTGGAGCGGCGAACGATGGTCATTGTTGTTGTACGACAACATGTAACCAATCGAAGTGAAGGCATCTTCCCGTGCACTGCCCCTTTCGGGGGATCAATGCGAAAGCGCCGCAGGCTTTGTTTTTGGTTGCCTGTGTCAGTAGCGAGGGTGGCTAGGTGCGCCTGGCGAGCGCCTTTTCGTCGCTCAGCCATATCGCTGTGGCAGAGTAGCGCCCCGCACTCCACAAACACGTCTGGCTCTCGCTGGGCGTGTGTTTTTGTCTTTACGCGCCATGTCTGTCACCCCAAGTCCGTCCACGTCCCCCGTTGCACCTGCCACTCCCTGGGAGGTGTTCTGGGTGTTCCTGCGCCTGGGGTTGACCTCGTTTGGCGGGCCTGTGGCCCACCTGGGCTACTTCCGTGATGAATTCGTGGTGCGCCGCCGTTGGCTCACGGAGCACAGCTACGCAGACCTGGTGGCGCTGTGTCAGTTCTTGCCGGGCCCGGCCAGCAGCCAGGTGGGGATGGCGCTGGGGCTGATGCGTGGTGGCTGGGGCGGTGCGCTGGCGGCCTGGGTGGGCTTCACGCTGCCGTCAGCCCTGGCGCTGGCGTTGTTGGGCCTCGGGTTTTCTGCGGGCGGGTTTGGCATGCCCGCAGGGTTGGTGCAGGGCCTCAAGGTGGTGGCCGTGGCCGTGGTGGCTCAGGCGGTGTGGGGCATGGCGCGCGGGTTGTGTGCCACGGTGGGGCGGGCGGCGTTGATGCTGGCCGCCTGTGCCGTGACCTTGCTGCAGCCTGGGGTGGTGGGCCAATTGGCGGTGATGCTGGGGGCGGGAGTGCTGGGGTGGTGGGTTTGGGGCCGCAAGCAGGCCCCGGCTGGTGCCGCACCAGGTGCAACGGCCGACGCGTCGGACGCCTGGGATGTGCCTCTTTCGCGCCGCGGGGGGCTGGTGCTGTTGGCAGTGTTCGCCGCCCTGCTGGTGGTGCTGCCGTGGTCGGTGGCCGTGGCGTCCGCCGCAGACGGCACAGCTTCTGCGCTGGCCGTGGTCGATGCGTTTTACCGCGCCGGTGCGCTGGTGTTTGGCGGCGGCCATGTGGTGCTGCCCCTGCTGCAGTCGGCCGTGGTGGAGCCCGGCTGGGTATCTGCCGACGCGTTTTTGGCGGGCTATGGGGCAGCTCAGGCCGTGCCGGGGCCGTTGTTCACGTTTGCTGCGTTTTTAGGCGCTGCGATGGCGCCGGGCTGGGCCGGGGCGGGCTTGGCGCTGCTGGCCATTCTGGGTATTTTTCTTCCGGCGTTCTTGCTGGTGGCGGGCGCGTTGCCCTGGTGGGCGCCGCTGCGCCAGCGGGCCTGGGCGCGGGGTGTGCTGGCCGGGGTGAATGCAGCGGTTGTGGGCTTGCTGCTGGCCGCGCTGTACCAGCCGGTGGCCACCAGTGCGCTGCACAGCGCTGCGGATGTGGCCCTTGCGCTGGTGGCGCTGGCTGCGCTGCTGCGGTGGCGTGTGCCACCCTGGGCGGTGGTGGTGGCCACCGCGTTGACGGGCTGGGGGCTGCAGGTCTTGCTGCCGGTTTTGATATGAAAATAGGCCCTGGCGCTTATGTATAAAGCGGAAGCAGCTATTAAATTAATAGCGTTGCTGCGCTGACTCTGTTGTTCCCGTCCTTGTTCTTTTTTCCTTCTGGCGTGCTGTCTTGAACTCTCCCGTCATTGCTTCCCTGGTTCCCGTGGTGCTTTTCATTGCCATCGGCTTTGTGGCGGGCCGCCAGGAATGGATCCGCGCCAGCGCGGTGAAAGACCTGTCCAACCTCGTCTTCATGGTGCTGTCGCCCGCGCTGCTGTTTCGCACCATGAGCACCGTGCACATCGAAGACCTGAACTTCGGCCCGGTGGGCATCTACTTCGCCGCGTTCGGCGTTTTGTATTTCGCCACCCTGGCCTGGCAAGGCTTCAACCGTCTGGCGGCGGCGCGGGCCCTGGCCAACACGTTCAGTAACACACTGATGATTGGCGTGCCGCTGGTCGGGCTTGTGTTTGGCGACGCGGGCCTGGTCACCCTGTTCACCCTGATTTCGGTGCACTCGCTCATTTTGCTGACCGCTGCCACCGTGGTGTTCGAACTGGCCGCCGCGCGTGAACACGCAGGTCAGTCCAACGCGGCGCAGCCTCCCATGTGGCGCACTGTGCTGGGCGCCGTGCGCAACGGTGTGCTGCACCCGGTGCCACTGCCCATCCTGGCCGGCCTGTTGTTTGCGCAGACCGGGCTGGTACTGCCCCCGGTGGTCGACAAACCCCTGCAGTTGCTGGGCCAGGCCCTGGGCCCGTTGGCCCTGCTGCTGGTGGGGGTCACGCTGGTGTTCACCCGCGTGGGTCACCATTTCAAGGGCGCACTGCGCATCGCCTTGGCCAAGTGCATCGTTCACCCGCTGCTGCTCGCCGCCATGGCCTGGGCCCTGGGCCTGTCAGGACTGCCCCTGGCCGTGATGATCGTGGCGGCATCGCTGCCCGTGGGGGCCAACGTGTTCCTGTTTGCGCAGCGCTACGAAGTGGCCCAGGACGAGGTCACCGCCAGCGTGGCGGTGTCCACCATGCTGGCGCTGGTGACGATGCCAGTGGTGATTTTGTTGACTACGCGGTTTGTGGTGTGAGGAGTGGGGCACTGTGTACGGTGTGCATTGGGGTAGCACGACTTGAGCGCTTGTCATGAGCGAAACTTGGATAGCAGCACTCTGAAGCTGCTATGGATCCGAAATTGACGGATGAGGCCGAACAAAGCATGCAGTAGGCAAGTTCTGTTGGGCTTACTGTCCCGCTAAAGTTTCCCGACGTAATGCCTGCCGGGTTTCATAAAAACTAATATCTGTTTATTTGCACAGTGTCCGGGTGTATTAACCGGGTTTTGCTGTTTACATTGAGTTATATCGTATGAATATCCCATTGCTGAGTCCTGATGCGCTTCAGCGAATTTCCGACGCTTGCTGCTACATCTCTGTCTTTCTCGGTGATGAGAAGATAAGTCAAGGAACTGGGTTTGCTTACACCGCGAACGGTGAGGTGCTCACGGCAGCGCACGTGGTCACGGGGCGGTCGCCGATTCGGCACTGCGACTACAAGGATCCGGATCAACGCATTTACTGCAAGTTTGCTGGGCACCCCGCGGCGGAGTACCGTGTATTCTTTTGCAGCATAGATCTTGATATTCCATCGTTCACGAGTCGAATTCAACTCGACTTGGCTATCCTTCTGCCGAAAAGTCCATTTGCGACTGCCGTGTCGCATATTCCTGCAAACGTCAACCCGCCAACACTCGGTGAGCGCGTTTGTCTTGCCGGGTTTTCAGAGGAACTCGAGCTCCCGTTCAATGTGGACCGACTGCTTCAACATGACTTCTCCGGCGCGGCGCAGTTTCGTGAAGCGATGCGAACTGGATACATCGCTGACATGACGGGGCCATTGCTAAAGCAAGGGAACGTAGGAAATTTGAGGCGCATCGTTGCTGAAAATACTCAAAATGGCGACCGTGTGGAATGTGACGTGATGTACATTGATAACGCGATGCATGCAGGAGCTAGCGGCGGTCCGGTGGTGAACGGAAAGGGAGAGGCAGTCGGCGTTTTGTCGCAACGGGCGGTGACGCGTGTGGACGTCGGTCAGGAAAAGGTGCGTGTTCCCTCGGGTTGCACGGTTGCACTCAGTTTGGCACCTTTGCTTCACATTGCGAGGAAAACCGGTGACGCTGTGACAGAACAGGTCGTTCGACACGGACATGCACCGGCAATGTGCCGCGAGCCGCGCGCAGCTGGATAAGTCCCGTGATGCGTTACCGGTGCGTGCCGGTCAACTCTGATGTTGAGCCCCCGCTTTCGTGTGAGTTGAACAGCAGTGCCTCGCCGCCTTCAGCCGTTGACTGTCCCTGCTGAATCCACCCCCAGCAATTGATGCAGACGCGTACTGCTGGTGGTGTACTGCAGCGCCACAGGCTTGCCGCTGAGCGCTTCCGCCGCAGCAAAGGCGGCCAGCGTAGCTTCGTGAAAGCCGCAGACGATCAGCTTGCGCTTGCCGGGGTAGGTGTTGATGTCGCCCACCGCGTAGATGCCGGGCACGCTGGTGGCAAAGGTGGCGGTGTCTACCACCAGTTGTTTGCGCTCCATCGCCAGGCCCCAGTCGGCAATCGGGCCCAGGCGGGGTGATACGCCAAGGGCCACCACCAGCACATCCAGCGGCAGCGGCACGGTGGTGTCTTGCGGGGTGGTGATGTGCAGCGCGGTCAGCCGCTCGTCAGCGCAGTCCATGCCGGTGGGTTGGCCCACGACCACCTGGATGCGGCCGGCATTGCGCAGGGCCTGCAACTGGGCCAGCGCTTCGGGCGTGGCGTTGAAGACATCGCGCCGGTACAGCAACGTCACGTTGGCGGCTTGCCCGGCGGTTGCTGCTTCCACGGCGCAGGCCACGGCCGCATCGTCACCGCCGTGCACCACCAGCCGCTGGTTTTTGAGCGAGGTCGTGGCAGGTAGCCGTGTGTAATGCAGTTGGGTCCCCACAAACCGGTCGATGCCTTCCAGCTTGAGGGCCTTGGGCACGAACGCGCCCACGCCCGCTGCGATGAACACTGCGCGGGCACTCAAGGTAGCGCCTTGGGTGGTGGTGACGTGAAAGCGCCCGGTGTCTGCCTGCGTTTGCAGAGCAGCCACCTGCGTGTTCAGGTGCCACTGGGGCTGGAAGGGTCTGATTTGCTGCTGCAGCAGGGCTGCCAGTTCGCGCCCGCTGCACACGGGCACGCCAGGGATGTCGTAGATGGGCTTGTCGCCATACAGCTCCACGCATTGGCCGCCCGCGTAGGGCAGCGCGTCAATGATGTGGGCTGCCAAGCCTTGCAGGCCCAGCTGGAACACCTGGAACAAGCCCACCGGGCCTGCACCGATGACGACGGCATCGGTTTCTTGAATCATGGGCAAGGCAGCAGGCGCTGGGGCCTGCTGGGGGATGGTGCTGCCGGGTCACACCGCTGCGCCATTGCCACGCTGTGGCAAAGGGTGGTGCAGCGGCGGGCAGCGCCAGCAGGCATTACTTGATCAGGTAAGCGATCTTGCCGGGCTTGCCGTTCCACTCGTCGGCGTCGGGCAAAGCGGGCTTGCGCTTGGTGATGCTCTTCCAACCATCGGCAAAGGCCAGTTCGGCGTTGATCTTGATGAAGGCGATCTGGTCTGCCGGCAGGTCTTCTTCGGCAAAGATGGCGTTGGCAGGGCACTCGGGAATGCACACGGCGCAGTCGATGCACTCATCGGGGTCGATGACGAGCATGTTCGGGCCTTCGCGGAAGCAGTCCACGGGGCACACGTCCACACAATCGGTGTACTTGCACTTGATGCAGTTTTCGGAGACGACGTGGGTCATGGCAGAGGGTGTGTGGGTCGGTCGGTGAAAACCCGCGATTTTAAGGCTTTCACCGCGTGGGTTGAGAGGGCCCCTGAGCCCGCAAGGGGGACTCAGGGCATTTTTTGTTGCGCTGGGTCAGTTCACCAGCACCGCGCCAGCGGTCTTGTGGCTGGCGGTGTCCACCAGGATCAGCGATCCCAGCACGCGTGCCTGGGTGAACGGCGCAGCGGGAATGGCCTCTTGCAGCACGAGGTGAACATGACCGATGGCGTTGGGGTCGAGCTGCGTGGCAGCTTCTTCGGCCAGCGTGTTGATGTTGAGCTTGTGCACCACGGCCTTGACCTTGGCCTTGACCCAGCGGTGGCCATGCAGCGCCCAGTACACGCGGCCTGCGACCAGGGGCTCGTCGTCCATCCAGGCGATCGTGGTGTGCAGCTCGCGGCTGGCAGGCCAGGCCGGGGTGGCTGCGGGGGTGTCGCCAAAGTCGTCGTCAGCAGCGGGCGCTGCGGCGGCGGTGGGCGCGGCCAGAATCCAGTCGCCGCGGGATACGTCCACCTCGCGGTCGAGGATGATGCCGGCGCTTGTGCCTGCGGGCACGTCCTGGGGGCGGCGGGCGTGGTCCAGCACCTGGGCCACCGTGGCCAGCTGGCCGCTGGGGAAGATCTGCACTGCCGTGCCGGGCGCAAAGCGGCCTGCAGCCACACGGCCCCAGAACACGCGGCGGCCCTGGCTGGTGTCTGACGAGGACGAGAACTTTTCTACCCACTGCACCGGGAAGGCGGGTGCCAGCGCCGTGTCGGCGGGGGTGTTGGGCAACTTTTCCAGCACTTGCAGCAGGGTGGGGCCGTTGTAGCCGCACCAGCCGGCATGGGCATCGACCACGTTCCAGCCCTTCAATGCAGACACGGGCACCGTGGCGCGCACGGTGATGCCAGCGGCCTGGGCAAAGGCTTGCAGCGCGCCCTGAATGTGCTTCCAGGCCAGTGCGGGGTCTTCCACCGCGTCGAGCTTGTTCACGGCAAACACCAGCGAATGCACGCGCAGCAGGTGCACCAGCAGGCTGTGGCGGCGGGTCTGCGGCAGCAGGGCCAGATTGGCGTTCTTCCAGTCGAGCTTGGTGGCATCTACCAGCACCACGGCGGCGTCGGCGCTGCTGGCAGCCGTCACCATGTTGCGGGTGTACTGCTCGTGGCCGGGCGCGTCGCCAATGATGAACTTGCGCTCTTCGGTGGCGAAGTAGCGGTAGGCCACGTCGATGGTGATGCCCTGTTCGCGCTCGGCGGAGAGGCCGTCGGTCAGCAGGGCCAGGTCGGTCTCGCCCTGGCGTTGCACGCCGGCCAGGTGGTCTTGCAGCACGGCCTTGCTGTCCACCAGCAGGCGGCCGATCAGCGTGCTCTTGCCATCATCCACGCTGCCGCAGGTGATGAACTTGAGGGCGGAAATATGGTCATTTGGGGCTCCAGCGCTTTCTGGATAAGCGCTAGCAGCTATTGAATTGGTAGTGTTTGTCATCAGAAATACCCGTCCTTCTTGCGCTTCTCCATCGAGGCATCGCTCGTCTTGTCGTCCATGCGCGTGGCGCCGCGCTCGCTCACGTCGGCAGCCAGGGTCTCGATGACGATCTCGGCCGGGGTGGCGGCGGTGCTCTCCACCGGTGCGGTGCAGGTGATGTCGCCCACGGTGCGGAAGCGCACGTCGCGCGTTTCCACCACATCGCCTTCGCGCGCGGGGGTCAGCTCGGTCACGGGCATCAGCAGGCCCTTCTTGTCCACCACCTGGCGCTTGTGCGTGTAGTAGATGCTGGGCAGGCCGATCTGCTCGCGGTCGATGTACTGCCACACGTCCAGCTCGGTCCAGTTGCTGATGGGGAACACGCGGAAGTGCTCGCCGGGCTGCAGGCGGGTGTTGAACAGCGTCCACAGCTCAGGGCGCTGGGCCTTGGGCTGCCATTGGCCGAAGCTGTCGCGGTGGCTGAAGATGCGCTCCTTGGCGCGGGCCTTTTCTTCGTCACGGCGGGCGCCGCCGATCAGCGCGTCAAAGCGGAATTCTTCAATCGCTTCGAGCAGTGTGACGGACTGGTGCACGTTGCGCGATTCGCCGGGGTGGGCCAGGCGCACGGTGCCGCGTGCCATGGAATCTTCCACGCTGCGCACGATCAGTTCAGCACCCAGTTCCTTCGCGCGGAAGTCGCGGAAGTCCGTCACTTCAGGGAAGTTGTGGCCCGTGTCGATCATCAAGAGCGGGTAAGGGATGCGGCCCGCGCCAAAGGCCTTTTCGGCGCACTTGAGCATGACCAGCGAATCTTTGCCGCCCGAGAACAGCAGGGCGGGGCGCTCAAAGGCGGCGGCGACTTCGCGCAGGATGAAGATGGTTTCTTCTTCCAGGGCGTCGAGGTGCGAGTTGTTGAGGTGGTAGCTCATATCGTTGGTTTTCTCAAGCAGCGCTGAGTCGGTGCGGGCGTTCATGGGGGTGTCCGGGTTCAGTGGGCCAGATGCAAGCCGCATTCGCGGTTGTCTTCGCCCTTGGTCGGGTCCACGTAGTCGAAGTTGTTGGGGAGGCCGTGCTTCACGCAGTATTCGTGCAGGTCTTTGGACGACCAGTGCAGCAGCGGCGCTACCTTGATGAGTCCGTCAGGGTTGATGCTCACGGGGTCCATTTGGGCGCGCACGGCGGTGTCGGTAGCACGCAGGGCGGTGAACCAGACCTCGGGCGCGGTCTCGCGCAGGGCGCGGGCGAAGGGCTCCAGCTTCACTTCGGCGGTGAATGCCGCGTGGCGTGGGTCATCCAGCGCAGGCGTGGGGCCTTCCACGGCTTCGCGGTGGGCGCGCGAGCGCAGGGGCAGGTAGATCTTCAGGTTCAGCCCCAGCTGCTTCGTCACCTCGTCGGCAAAGCGGTAGGTGGCTTCGGTGTTGTAGCCGTTGTCCATCCACACCACGGGCACCTTGGGGTTCACTTGCGTGACCATGTGCAGGATCACGGCTTCAAAAGGCCGGAAGTTGGTGGTGACGATGCTGGTCTTGCCCAGGCCCAGGGCCCATTCCACCAGGGCGGGCGCGTTGCGGCCCAGGTCGGCGTTGACGGCGGTGAGGTCGATGTGGCCCATGGTCATGCTGCCTTTCGGAAGTGGGGCAGCGGCTCGGTCACGTCGCCTTGGTAGAAGCCCTTGAAGCGGTCGAACTGGCGCTGGGCATCGGCCATGTCCAGGCCTTCGCGCAGCACGGCCACGTCAAAGCCGCAGCGGGCCATCTGCACCAGCTGGTCGATCAGCACGTCGCCGGTGGCGCGCAGCTCGCCCGCAAACTTCAGGCGGCCACGCAGCAGGCGGGCCTGGCTGAAGGCCCGGCCGTCGGTGAACTTGGGGAACTGCAGGTCAATGCGGTCCACGCCCGCCAAGTCCAGCTCGAACGGGTTGGCGTCGTTGGGCAGTTCAATGACTTTCAGGCCTTCAGGGCTTGGCTGGTGCTCGTGAGCAGCTATTATTTTCATAGTGATAAACCCTCAGGCGGTTTCGGTTTCAGCGGGGCGGCGCGCGGCGTTGGCGGCGACTTTGAAGGGCTCCAGGCCCACGCGGCGCACGGTGTCGATGAAGTTTTCGTAGCGTGGGCCTTGCGCGTCATCGGCCAGCGGCTGGCGCTCGGTGCGGTAGGTGTTCAGCAGGGCTTCGATCACGCCCGGCACTTCGGCGGCGCTGAACGAGGGGCCGATGATCTTGCCCGGCGTGGCAGGGCCCGACAGGTTGGAGCCATCGGCCCCGCCCAGCGTGATCTGGTACCACTCCTTGCCGTCCTTGTCCACGCCCAGGATGCCGATGTGGCCGCTGTGGTGGTGGCCGCAGCTGTTGATGCAGCCGCTGATGTGCAGGTCGATCTCGCCCAGGTCCCACAGCTCGTCCAGGTCCTGGTAGCGCTCGGTGATGGCTTCGGCAATCGGCAGGCTGCGCGCGTTGGCCAGCGAGCAGAAGTCGCCGCCGGGGCAGGCAATCATGTCGGTGAGCAGGCCGATGTTGGGCTTGGCCAGGCCCAGTGCCTTGGCGGCCTGGTACAGCGCGGGCAACTGGTCGCGGCGCACCCAGGGCAGCAGCAGGTTTTGCTCGTGCGTCACGCGGGCTTCGCCGCCCGAGAAACGGTCGGCCAGCTCGGCAGCGGCTTCCATCTGCTCGGCCGTGGCATCGCCCGGCGCATAGCCCAGGCGCTTGAACGACAGCATCACGGCGCGCAGCTGCGGGTGGCGGTGCGGCAGCACATTGCTGGTGAGCCAGCGGCCAAAGTCGCGGTCTTCGCTGGCGGCGGTGCGCAGCAGCTCCAGCGTTTCGGCTTCGGCGTTGGCGGGTGACAGGTCCAGCTCGGGCTCGCGGAAGTTCGCGGCCACGCGGTCGTATTCGGCCTGCGTGATGGTGTGTGGGCCGCCTTCGTCCTCGACGATCTGGCGGAACTCTTCATTCACCTGGTCGATGTAGGCCTGGCCTTCGGCCTTCACCAGAATCTTGATGCGCGCCTTCCAGCTGTTGTCGCGGCGGCCGTAGCGGTTGTAGACGCGGATCACGGCTTCCAGGTAGTTCATGAGCTGGTTCCAGGGCAGGAACTCGCGCAGCACCGGGCTGATGGTGGGCGTGCGGCCCATGCCGCCACCCACGCGCACCTTGAAGCCCAGCTCGCCCGCGTCGTTCTTCACCAGTTGCAGGCCCACGTCGTACCAGCCCAAAGCGGCGCGGTCTTCGCGCGCACCGTTGATCGAGATCTTGAACTTGCGGGGCAGGAATGAGAACTCGGGGTGCAGCGTGCTCCATTGGCGCAGGATTTCGCAAAACGGCCGGGGGTCGGCAATCTCGTCGGCGGCGATGCCGGCCAGCGCATCGCTGTTGATGTTGCGGATGCAGTTGCCGCTGGTCTGGATGCCGTGCAGCTGCACAGTGGCCAGCAGGTCCATCACGTCAGCGGCCTTGGACAGCGGAATCCAGTTGTATTGCACGTTGGTGCGTGTGGTGAAGTGGCCGTAGCCGTACTTCAGCTTGGTGCCAATGCGGCGGCCGTCGGCCAGCGGAATGTCGCCCAGCTTTTCTTGTGTGGCCTGGGCCTCGGCCAGCAGGGCAGGCTCGGGCTGGTCGTATTCGCGGGCCACGCGGGCCAGCACGCGCAGCTGGGTGCTGGAGAGTTCGCCATACGGCACAGCCACGCGCAGCATGGGCGCGTAGCGCTGCACGTACCAGCCGTTTTGCAGGCGCAGGGGGCGGAACTGCTCTTCGGTCAGCTTGCCCGCTTGCCAGCGTTCGAGCTGGTCGCGGAACTGCTCGGCGCGCAGGCGGATGAATTGGCGGTCAAAGTCGGTGTATTGGTACATCGTGGAGCACTCAGATCAGAATCAGTTTGAAGCCCGCCCAGGCGAGCAACAGAGAAAGGGCAGAGCGGATGAGGCGCTCAGGGGTGCGGGTGACCAGGCGCGAGCCCAGCCAGATGCCGGGCAGCGAGCCAGCCAGCAATTGTGCAAGCAAAGGCCAGTCCACCGAGCCGAGCGATGCATGTCCCAGACCCGCCACCAGGGTCAGCGGCACGGCGTAGGCAATGTCGGCACCAATGATGCGCGGCAGCGGCAGCAGGGGGTACACCAGCAGCAGCACCGTGACACCGATGGCGCCCGCGCCCACCGAGGTGAACGTGACCAGCGTGCCGATCACCGCGCCCAGCAGCACGGGCAGGCTCCAGTGGCGGGGGCGGGTGACGTCGCCGGTGTGGGCCTTGCGTGCGGCGTTTTGGGCGGCCTGGCGCTGGGCAGAAAAAACAATCGCCTTGTAGAGCGTGGCAGCGGCCGTGAGCAGCAGGGCAAAGCCCAGCGTGGTGGTCATGATGCGCTGGGCTGTTGCGCTGGCCGGGCCCAGGGTGCGCAGCGCCCACAGCGCCAGCAGGGCGGCCGGAATGCTGCCTGCGCACAGTTGGCCCACCACTTTCCAGGGCACCAGGCGCTGGCGGGCCAGGCTGACGGTGCCGCCCATCTTGGTGAAAGCCGCAAACAGCAAATCGGTGCCCACGGCCATGTGGGGCTTGATGCCGAAAAAGAAGATGAGGATGGGCGTCATCAGCGAGCCACCGCCCACGCCTGTGAGTCCGACGATCAGACCCACCGCGAAACCCGCAAAGACAAACGCCAATTCATGCATGGGGGCGAATGTAGAGGGGCTTCTTATGGATGCAAACTATTGTTTTGTGCTTCTAATATGCAAATATAGATATAAAGGCTTGCTGTAAGAAGCGCCGAACTGGTGGCCAATCAGTTTTCCGGCAGTCCACACAGCGTTTTTTACATCCGCTCACTCGCCTGTGCTCGGGCCAGTTTGGCGTCCAGCGGCAGGGGTTCGCCGTTCAGGCGGGCGGCCAGCAATTCGCCGCACAGCAGGGCCAAGGTCAGCCCCCGCGCACCCATGGCGGTGCACACCCACAGGCCGGGCAGCGTGGCAGCATCCACCGGCCCCACGATGGGCAAGCGGTCGGGGGCGGTGCAGCGCACGGCGGCCCAGTGTTCTACCGGGGCGGCCGCGCCATCGGCCTGCTCGCCCGCCGCCAGCCGGGCTTCGAAACGGGGCGCCAGGGCGCGGGCGGCGGTGGGCATCAGGGTTTGCAGCTTGCTCCATTGCCCCTGGTGGGCGGCGAGCTGGTCTGGTGCGCTGGCGGGCAGCTCGGTCACATTGCGCTCGAAGGTCGAGCCCATGATCCAGCCGCGCTCGGTGGCCTGCTCAGCCGGGTTGTCAGTCTGCCCCACGCCAAACGACGGCACCACGTTGCCATGCCCATTGGCCGGGAAGGGCGCGGGTGGCGGCAGGTGCGCGGCATAGCGGCCCCAGGACACCTGGCCGCGCACGGGCTGCAGGGGCCAGCGCTCGGCCAGCAAGGGGGGGCTGCCCGCACCTGCGGCAATCACCACCACAGGGGCCTGGGCCAGCACCTGGCCTTGCGCATCCAGCGCTTGCCATTCGGTGGGGGCGGCGGCATCAGCACCCGTCGTGGGGCGCAGGCTGGCCACGGCGCATTGGCCGCGCCAGGTCACGCCAGGCTCGCGCAGCAGGGCCCGTACCAGCTGGGGCGGGCGAATCCAGCCGGCGCGGGTGTGCCAGCAGGCCACGGCCTGGGGCGGCAGGCCCGCTTGTTCGCGGGCTGATTCGGGGGCGGGAATGGTCCAGTCGGCGCCTGGCCCAGCGTGCCAGTCGGCGGGCAAGCCGGGGGTGCCGTCGGTGCGGTGTTCCAGCACGCCCGTGGGGCCCCAGTCTTGCCCGGCCTGCAGGCGCTGGCTGGCTTGCTGCAAGGTGGTGCGCACGCCGCTGCGCGACAGGCGCGAGAGCACGGCATCGTCGGGCGACACATGGGGCGCAAACACGCCCGCTGGCAGGCCCGATGCGCCTGCAGCGGGTTCGGCTGCCTGGTCCAGCACCTGCACCTGCCAGCCCCGGCGGGCCAGGCTGGCGGCAGCGGCAGCCCCGGCCAGCCCGCCACCAATCACCAGGCAATGCTGGTGCTGTGCGCTGGCTAGGGGGGCTACGTCGGGTAGCGTGGCCGTGCGGGCACGGGGTTCCCAGCGGGGGTTGTAGGTGGCGTGCAGGTTGTCGCGCTTGGGGGGCACGCCGGGCACGCGCTGCACTTCAAAACCGCACTCGGCCAGCGCATCGCGCACGGCGCGGGCAATGGTCCAGGTGGCCAGCTGCGTGCCCCGGCGGCAGCAGCGCGCCACGGCTTTGAGGGTGTGGGTGCTCCAGATGTCGGGGTTGACGGACGGGCTGAACCCGTCGAGGTACACCGAGTCGGCCGTGGGCGCCTGCTGGCGCAGCATTTCTTGCGCGTCGCCCACGTACAGCGTGAGCAGCACGCGGCCGTCCTCAAAGCTCAAACGGTGCACGCCGGGCAGCAGGCCCCACCACTGGGCGTGGAGCTGTTCGGCCAAGGGCGCCAGTTCGGGGTGGGCGGAGGTGGCGCGCAGCAGGTCGGCAGCGCTCACGGGCCAGGCTTCCGTCGATATGAAGTGCAGCAGGCGCGGGCGTTGCGGGTCGGCACGCCATGCAGCCCAGGTGACCAGAAAGTTCAGCCCAAAGCCAAAGCCCGTTTCCAGCACCCGCCACTGGGGCTGGCCAGCCCAGGCCGCTGGCAGGCCGCAGCCTTGCAGAAACACGCGGCGTGCCTGGTCCAGCCCCCCGTTTTCACTGTGGTAACGGTCGCCAAAGCGGGGGCTGTAGGGGGTGCCGTCGGGCAGCCAGTCGATGGGCTCGGACATGGGGTATGCAAGTGCTGAACACCGGGCCCGTGCAAGCCTTGCGCGTGGCCCAGAAAAACAAAGGGCGCCACAAGGGCGCCGTGCTGGGGCTGGTTTTTACAGCAAGTGGGCGGAACAGCGGTTGTTCTAGATCACTGGCTGTGAACGCGGGAAGTGACTGGCGCTGCCGAAAAAGAGCTTGCATCAAACCACTTTTTGCAGCGCTGCACTTCGCTTTGCTCCGTTATGCGCTGGGCGGGACGTAGCCCGCCGCGGCGTCTGCGCCGCCGCCGAAGAAGTGGTTTTCCATCTGCCGGGCCAAATACTGGCGGGCGCGGGCGTCGGCCAGGTTCAGGCGGTTTTCATTGACCAGCATGGTTTGGTGCTTGAGCCAGTCGGCCCAGGCTTGCTTGCTGACGTTTTCCCAGATCCGCTTGCCCAGCTCGCCAGGGTAGGGCGGAAAGTCCAGGCCTTCTGCCTCTTGGCCGAGTTTGATGCATTGGACGGTGCGTGCCATGGTGTTTCCTTCTCGTGATGGGGTGGGTGCGAAGGCTGCGCGGGGCAGTCTTCAGATGTTTTGGGTATTAAGAACTGAAATCTTATTGGTTCCAGTTTTTAAGAGGGCCTTTCAGAATGCGTTTCATCGGTGTTTTGCACCGCCCACATTCAAAACCGAGGACCCCCATGAACTTTCGCCGCGACTTTATCAAGTTTCCATTGGCCGCAACCTTTGCAGGCGCTTTGGCGTTGACCGCATTGCCGTCTTTTGCACAGTCTGTGACGCTGCTCAACGTCTCGTACGACCCCACCCGCGAGCTGTACGTAGAGTTCAATCAGGCGTTTGCCAAGCACTGGAAGGCCAAGACCGGCGAGGATGTGACCATCAAGCAAAGCCAC